>JAHBWU010000050.1 GCA_019636835.1 Nitrospira sp. | reverse complement strand
TTTTGAGGAGCGTGGTCATGAATCCATAGACCGCGTTGGTCTGGAGCCCTTTGGAATTAGTGAGTGCCGGCAAGGCAAAGAAAGCGCGATAGATATAGGCGCTGCCGTCGATCAGGTAGAGAGTTTTACGCGTTACGGGTGAATCGGACATGTGCATAGCTTACCGTGTGCGGCAGGTATCGGTCAGCTTTTCTTTTCGACGCTGGTCTACTGAGGGCAGACGGCTCACAGCTGTTAGCGATTATGGGTCCGGCGAAATCGTAAGCGGCGGTTTCCCAAACTTCTCACGCATGCCATTGATGGCATTCAGGACAGCGGGTTGTCCGATCATCTTGGCTTCCAACTTGCGTTTGCCTGGAAAGTCCATCATCGTCACACCGATCAACATGGTGAGAATGCCCTGGCCAGGCAGGAACAACATCAAGAAACCCGCGAACAGAAAAATGATGCCGACCACGTTCTTCGCCAGATGGCCGAGCAATCGAAGCACCGGGTGATGATTGTCCATCCAACGGCGCGGCACGCGGGTGTCGAAGAAGTCCGTAGGAAGGCGGACAAGGATGAACGGGATCGCAATCAGCGATCCCACGAAGAAGACGATCGAAAGAGCCGTCAGGGTCACGAGGGTTTCGGTCGAGATATACTGCTGAACCGCCGACAGAAGCCAATCCATCGGCAGGCATCCTAGCATGGGCTTCTACGCCCCTCAAGGCAAAGCAGGTCTTAGTCCGATGTTTACGCCGTCGTACCTGATCGTTATAATTATCGCGCATGGGGCCTCGGTATGAATCGGTACAAGCTGCATTCGAAGGTCGGATGGCTGCTGTGCATCGTGATGTCGTCGGCTTGGTGTCTCTCTCTTCTTTTCACGGCAGCGCGATCACAGACTGCGTCGATAGCGTGAGGCCTGTGTGCAGAAAAAGGTAAGCATGTCCACTCAACCGAAGTTCGTCATCTTCGCCCACAACGCCACGTACGATAAGCTGCATCAGGTCGCGACGCTCGGTATGACGGCTGCAGCGATGGGCAAAGACGTGATTATCGTCTTGTTGTTCTGGACGATTAAAAAACTCGCCGAGGGGAAGATCGATCAGATCGATTTCCCGCCGGAATATGCCGAGTCGGCTGAGGAAGTTGCCCGGCTGCTCAAAGAGAAAAAGGTGCCGAAGATCTCGGAGATGTTCCAAGATGCCAAACATGTTGGGAAGCTGCGGCTCATCGCTTGCAGCGCCGGGTTGGAATATATGGGCGTGGACAGTTCTGCGGTCGAACAGAATGTCGATGAAGTGTTGGGATTGCCCGCCATCCTTTCTTTAACCGCCGACGCGGAAACGAAGTTGTTCATCTAAGAGCGTAAAACGCCCATACCCTCTCACTTTTCACGTCTAACGGCTTCTCGTCACTCCTACTCGATCACACAATTCGGTTAACTTGCATGTGCTGCACAGCGGCGAGACCGGAAGGCACAGGTTCTGCCCATAAGGGACGAGGAGATCGTTGTAGATGATCCAGTATTGCTTCGGTAGGGTGCGCCGAAGGGCCTGTTCAGATTCTTCCGGTGTCTTCGTTTTGATATAGCCCCATCGATTACTGATCCGGTGAACATGAATATCGACACAGATCCCGGGTTTGCCGTAACCGATAGTCACAACCAGATTCGCAGTTTTTCGTCCGACCCCGGGTAACGTGACCAGTTCATCGATGGAGTCCGGTACCACCCCGCCATACTCATCGATCAGCCGGCGGCAGATTTGATGAATGGCTTTGGCCTTCGTCCGGTAAAAGCCGACCGGATAAATCACCCGTTCGAGCTTTTTCAGCGGCAGCTTCAACATGGCTGTCGGGGTGCGAGCTATGGCGAAGAGTCGATCGCCCGCTTCCCTAGTTGTTCTATCTTTGGTTCGCAAACTGAGGAGGGTGGAAATGAGGATGAGAAAGGGATCGCGATTCGACTCCTTTGCTACGACACCAACGACCGGCTCTTGCCAACGGCGAATCTCCCGCTTAACGATGCGGATGGCGGCATGGATTTGCTCCTGACGCATGATGGTATGGTCACAAACGGGGAGGAGGATGGCGCGAGGGGGCGGAAGACCCTGACGGTGTGTCTAGTCAGGCCTCCGTTTTGACAACCACTTCTGACGGCGCCGTTGAGCTTCGCGTTGCTTCGCCTTCTTTCTCACGCTGGGCTTCTCGTAAAAACGGCGGCGTTTCAGCTCACGGAACAGACCTTCTCCGGCAAGCTTCTTCTTGGCGACCTTCAGAGCTTTTTCAACGTTGTTGTTGAAGACCTTGATTTCCATCCGATTGATTTTCGACTTTCTCAGGCCAAGTGGGCCTGCTGCTTACGGTTTCAATAATTCGGCGCCGGAGTCTAACACAAGCTCCTGAGTTCCTCAAGGTTTTCCGTAGCCTTTGTAATTCTGAGTCGTACGATCTCCATAAGTTGCTGATTTCGTTGTGCATTTGTATTTGTGAGGGCTGTAACAAGGCCTGCTTGAGCCGCTGCAATGGCTATGGTCAGGCCCACTGTGAGGTCTGATTGGATGGTCGGCTTACCCCCCTCGCGCAACGTATGGATGAATCGCGCAACCTCGCAGGACAGCTCCGCGATTTCTAACGGCACTTCCGTAGCCCGTTGAAGGGCAATCGAAATCGCATCAGGGCGTTCAGGGTGATGCTTGGGGATCCGGTAGGCATGGATCAGTCCATCGTAGGCCTCTATGTCCTCCTGAACGAGCCGATGAAGCCGCCGGCTCAACTCAAGTAGACGCTGTTCTCCCTCCGATTGTCCACCGAGATGTGCCCCCATGACCCCCAAGGAAGCCGCCAAGGCACCCACGAATGCCGCCACGCTGCCACCGGCCGGTGTCGGTTTGGCGTCGGCAACCGAGGCGAGAAAATCTGAAAGGGTGTACACCGGTTCTTTCTTGCTGAGCATCGTGTCAACGATTCTTGTTTCGAGAACCTGGCTGGAATCAAATCGATCGAGCTGCAGCGAAGCAGCTGTAGCGTGTTCCAATGCCGCTTGCGGGACTAATCCGACCAGCTCACTTCCCGCCACCTCTATTCCCCGCTTTGTAGCTTCGGCCTTAACCCTCTGAAACGCGGTCAGAATGGGCGTCACGAGATAGTCGGTCAAATTCATGGCCACTTGCACCATACCGCGACTGGATAATGTTACCCCGATGGCTTTCACATGGGGCAACCCGCCGCTTGAGTGACGGACGGCCCTGGCGATGGATCGGGCCTCGTCAACGTTCGTCGAGCAGAGGTTCACATTGTAGGCGATCAGCGGAGGTCGGGCGCCGATCGCGATCGCTCCCGCGCTTTCATGCAGTCGAGGGGGGCCGAAGTCGGGAATCCAACCAGGGTCTGACTCCATCCGGAAAGCCAGGCCGTCGAGCCCTCCTCGTCTGACCGCCTCTAACGGAACGTGGTCGGCACGACCGGCAGCACGTTCGTATAAGAAAACGGGGATCTCCAATTCTCGTCCGACTCGTTCTCCTAATCGCTTGGCGAGCTGGACACAGTCTTGCATTGTCGTACCCCTGATTGGGATAAAGGGCACAACGTCCGTTGCTCCTATTCGGGGGTGTACTCCAACATGTGTACGCAGGTCGATGAGTTCAGTCGCGATCCGAACGGTACGAAAAGCAGCTTCAATGATCGCGTCCGGGCCTCCACAGAACGTCAGCACTGACCGATGGTGGTCCGCGTCCATCGAGTGGTCTAGGAGCGCCACGCCGGTTGTCGAAGTCACGGCATCGATCAAGGCGTGAAGAATTCCTTGATCCCGACCTTCACTGAAGTTGGGGACACACTGGATGAGTCGATCCATACACGTGTTAACGAAAAAGCCGGAGGACCGATGACCGTTCCTCCGGCTTCTGACTTAACCGTCTTTCTCTTACAGGAGTCTGGCTATTTCGCTTTCTTCACGAAGGCCTTATAGATGCGGCCAGACTTTGCTTGTTCCTCTTCCAAGCCCATCATCTGATGACCTGTGGTTTCACACCAAGCCGGCATGTCTTTTTTGATGCCCTCATCATCGGAGACGACTTCCAGTACCTGTCCCAACGCCAATTCTTTGATTTTCTTGGACGTGAGAATGATCGGCATCGGACAAAAGTATCCCAAGGTGTCGAGTTTGACATCGGCCTGCATCATAGTGCTCCGCGTCTGTTTAGTTTGTTTCGTTTATCTGGTTTTTCTGGTTCTCAACCATTCACCAAATAAACCAGACGAACTAAATGAACAAGTTTACACTGCCTTGTTTGGCTTCCGCCAGATACGTGGTCACGCCGGCGAACTGATCGATGCCGTCGATCAACGTATCCTTGGTAATGCCCATGAGACCCATCGTCGTCGTACAGGCGATGAACCGAACGCCCAGATCGAGAGCTGTTTGCATCAACTCAGGCACACCCGGCATCCGGTTTTGTTTCATCACCGTCTGCATCATCTTCGTCCCCAGCCCACCGAAGTGGAATCGAGACAACGGAAGCGTATCGGCGCCGCCTTTATTGAGCAGCCCAAACATCCGTCGAAGCCAATCTTTGGCCGAACTGGTCGCCCCCCGTCTCCGAATAGTATTCAATCCCCAAAACGTAAAAAACATGGTCACACGCATACCCATCGCAGCGGCGCCCGTGGCGATAATAAAGGCCGCCATCGCCCGATCGAGATCACCGCTCAGCAACACGATCGTGACTCTGTCGGGCTTGGATTCTTGCAGTTGTGCCAATGTCGTCGTCGGCTCTATTTGTGTGGCAATCATGATCTCACCTCATGACACTTTCAAATTCCACGCAAGAACAGAATAGTATGTGGTCCTTGGGGGTGTCAAGGAACCGGGTAACCGTGCTACCGTGTGCGCGTTGCTTGACCTATTTCCATCCCCTCGTTATAGTCGGAATCCATTGCGCTATACCCGTCTCTCGAGTTTCCTCCCTATCGAATGACCATCATGATCGAACAGCCGTTACCCGAGGTCGTATCTTCCAGGAGCGCTCCGCTCTTCGGGTTTTGGTACCCAGCCATACCCAGCCATACCCTGCGCCCCGGCACGATGAAGGGACTGCAGATGTTGGGGTTGCCGATCGTCCTCTGTCGTGATCGAGCCGGCGGCCTTGCGGCGATGCGCGATATCTGTCCGCATCGTGGTATGCCTCTGTCGTTCGGCCGATTCGACGGCGAGCGAGTGGAATGCTCGTATCATGGGTGGCAGTTCGACATGAAGGGGCGCTGTCGGTGCATTCCTGCCCTTCCCGAACAGGGGACCCTACAAACCGACAAGATCGGCGTCACGACATATCCGGCTGAAGAAACGGACGGCATGATTTGGCTGTATCTGGCAGACGAACGAGGTCATATCGATCCGTTGCCGCCGGTCCCGCGTATGCCGCTCCCATCGGAACCTCGACAATCGTTCCACATTTCGTTGACCTATGCCTGTACTCCGGACGATGGCATCATCGGTCTCATTGATCCGGTTCATGGACCCTATGTTCATTCTTGGTGGCGCAGTGATGCGCGCATGCATGAGAAGACGAAGATCTTTGAACCGATCCCGAACGGTTTCCGGATGACCGCCCACCGACCGGCCAAGAACAGCGGCCCGTTTCATTGGATGGAACGGTTCTACGGAGGGCCGCTCACCACCACGATCGACTTCTTCCTGCCGAATCAACGGGTGGAACTCATGCAATGTGGAAGGGCCTGGCTCGCGAATCGGTTGATGGCCACGCCGATGTCCGATATGGAATGCCGTATCGATTTCTCTGCCTATTGGGTCGGGCTGCATTGGCTTCCGTTCGGTAATTTGATTTTTCGTACGCTGACCAAAATGTTTCTCGGCCAGGATGAGCGGGCGATGAAGCACTTGGCGGTGGGACTTCGCCACAAACCCTCGTCGATGTTTCTCGGCGATGCCGACATGCCGGCGAAATGGTACTACAAACTGAAGGCCGCCCATCAGGCATCGGTCCAAACAGGCCGGCCCTTCGATCATCCTCTCAAGGAACGCGTGACGCTTCGGTGGCGAAGTTGACCTCGCCCTTTTGGTTGGTGTTCATGCTGATGCAGGCGCATTCAAGTAAGCGCATTGGATCAAACCTATCAACCCGACGGTACGCTAGTCTTCGCGCTCATTGGCCAGAATAAACCCCATGGCTCGGCTGATCTGATCGCGCGTTCCCAGCAGGACCACAATATCGCCGGCAAGGAGTTTGGTTTTCTCCGATGGATTGGATTCCGTGACGCCGGCTCTGGTCAAGGCGATGATGGATGTTCCGATTCGCGGCCGCAACGCCAGTTGCGCAATGGTCTTTCCGGCCGCCGGCGAATCCTCCTCGATTCGGCAGGTCTCCACTTCGACATCGGCAAGGGTGCCGCCGCGAAGGTGGTGTGCCAGTTCGGGAAGCTCGCTGCGGCGGAGGAGCGCATACCCTTCCCGACGCACCTGTTCAGCCTTTCGCATGATGAAGTCTTGCGGCATGTCGTAGGTGCGGAGGACGAGCGCAAAGATTTCAATCGACGTTTCGAATTCTTCCGGCACGACGTCGTCGGCGCCTAGTTGATGGAGTTCCTCCAATTCCCGCAAGTAACGGGTTCGCACCACGATGTGGAGCTTCGGGTTTAAGCCTCGAGCGACCTGCACGGTTCGTCGAGTCATGAACGGATCCGAGATCGCGATGACCAGGACCCGCGCGTCTTCGATCTTCACGTGCGTCAACACATTCGGATTTGTGGCGTCCCCATAGTAGAGCGGCAAGCCATGGGCCGCTTCTCGGCGCACTGCATCCCCGTCCAAATCCAACGCGATGTAGGGCACTTCCGTCTCACCCAATACACGGGCCAGATTGCGTCCGTTGAGCCCATATCCCACGATAATCACATGGTCCTTGATGCGCAGATGCCGCCCCTCTGCTTCGAGCACATGGGCCGTCGTCTGCCCAGGAAGCCAATGGTGAAGCCGTTGCACGGCCTCGACGCGTCGCGCAAGATGCGGGGATAACTGCATTAAGAACGGCGTGATGATCATGGAGCAGACCGAGACCGCCAGAAATATTTGGTATGGCGGCCCGGACAAAAGCTTATTGTCCACGCCGACCTGTGCCAGGATAAAACTGAACTCGCCTACCTGTGCGATGGCAATTCCCGTTATGACGGCCGAGCGAGGCGGCACGGAGACCGCCAAGACGGCTCCCGCTCCAGCGACGAACTTGACGAGCAGGACGACGAGTAACACACCGGTCACGACGAGCGGATACTCCAGCAGGACATGCCAATCCATCAGGATGCCGATGGAGACGAAGAACAGACTGTTGAAGCTGTCGCGAAACGGAAGTACCTCCGCGAGTGCTTGATGACTGTACTCCGATTCAGACATCACGAGTCCGGCGATAAAGGCTCCCAAGGCGAGCGACAGCCCGCCCAGAGATATCAACCAGGCGATGCCGAGACACATGACGATAATCGTCAACAAGAAAAGTTCTCGGCTTCGGCTGCGAACGATGTGGTCGAGCAGTTTTGGAACTACATACCATGCGGCTGCGACAATGCAGGCGACGACTACCATCGATTTAACCAACGAGAACAGCGCTGGGGTGAGCGTCCCTTCCCCGTGGCCGGCAAGAATAGGCGTCAACAAGATCATAGGGACGACGGCCAAGTCCTGGAAGATCAAGATCCCGATGATGGCTCGCCCGTGGGGTGAATCGCTATCTCCACCGGCGGCCAACGCTTTCAAAACAATTGCCGTGCTGCTGAGCGAGAGCAGAAAGCCCCAAAAGATCGCTTGCGCGGTCGGCAATCCTGCCATGGTGCCTCCCAGCCATGCGATCGCGATGACCCCCCCGACTTGAATTGGAGCGGCAATCAAGAGCAGCCGACGAAGCGAGGTCAGTTGCACCAGAGAGAATTCGATACCGATGGTAAACAGAAGCAGCGCAATCCCGATTTCCGCCAACATGTGCACCGTCGCGATATCGGAAATCAGATTGAGCCCATGCGGACCGATCAGAGCCCCGGCGACGAGAAACCCGGCGATAGACGGCAGTCGGAATTGATGAAACAGAAACACCACCGCGATGGAGACGGTGTAAATGAGCAGCAAATTGCCGAGTACGCTATAGTCGGTCATGTCGAGTATTCAGCCTGCTTCCTCGTGGGTGGTTCATCCCGCAAAAGACGTCCTTGGCAACCGATGGCGTCTTTCATCGCAATCACAGTCACCAAGAAAGAGATGCGCAGGATACCTGAGGTCTATGGTAGGGACAAGGTAAAGCAAGATGTCGGGCAGGAGCTCTTGAGTCAGGTGGTGACTCATGTGTCCTGAACAGGGCTGGTGGAGGATCAGATTGATGCGGGGTGGTCTGACTCAGGCACGCTGTTTATCTCCCATCCGATCTTGGAATGAACGGTCGGTGGTGTGTTTGTAGCCATCAATTGGCGCTGAGCCTTGCCGGTATTGGTTTTCCCCCTCCAAAGAAGCATAGACGACAAAAGAAAGCATTGCGTATGGTGTAGGCACCATTATTAAAACTGACCACAGGCGACCAGACCTCAAGAGTCTTCGCCATATGATCTGGAGGTACCTCATGCGGCTGACGCAGAAGTTTTTTATCTTGGCTGCGGCGCTGGCTGTCTTTCCCGCTTCTCCAGCCTTTTCGAATAGTCCATCTGAACCCGTTACAACTTGGCAATGCCCTCAAGCGGACGGCAGTTTAGTCTACACCAACAAGGAGAAGACCGGCTGCCAAGCCATGGCGCTCAAGCCGCTTTCTATTGTGCCCGATTTGGAGAATATGCCGACGGCTCCTCGAACCACGACCACCAGCGAACCCCAGTATGAGGTACCTTCCTACCAGGAACGCACTTCTGGAACGGGAGGACGTCAAGTGCCGGATTGGGCGCGTGATTGGTATGCAAGCAACACGTCTTCCGGCTCGGTACAGGCCGAAGTATGCTCGTTATACATGGAATGGATGCAACTGGTGCAGAAGACCCGTGGCGGGATGTTCTTCGGATCCGATCCTTCCTATGGGGGAGATGTCACCGGGCGTGCTCAGCGGATGCCGAGCCACTCTTTTCACGATAATGCGCGCTACATCGCACTGTCGAGGCTGTTTGGTACAGGGTTCGTGCCCATTGGTTGTTTCTAGATTTTCAGGACGGGCTTGTCAAACCTTATAGAACTCCCGATACCACTTCACGAAACGGGGTATGCCCACTTCGATCGATGTGGTCGGTTTGAATCCGACATCGCGGGTGAGATCGTCGATATCGGCGTACGTCGCAGGGACGTCTCCCGGTTGTAACGGCATCAGCTTCTTCTCCGCCTTCTTGCCCAATGCCTTTTCCAGCACCTCGATGAAGTGCAACAGTTCCACTGGGTGATGATTGCCGATGTTATAGATTCGCGCCGGAGCGGAACTGGTGCCTGGATCGGGCTTGTCCCCTGACCAGCCTGGATTGGCCTTAGCCGGATGATCAAGTGTCCGGATAACTCCTTCGACGATGTCGTCCACATAGGTAAAATCGCGTTTCATCTGGCCCTGGTTAAAGACTTCGATCGGTTTGCCCCCCAAGATGGCCTTGGTAAAGATGAAGAGGGCCATATCAGGGCGCCCCCAAGGTCCATAGACGGTAAAAAATCGAAGACCTGTGCAGGGTAGGCGATAGAGATGCGCATAGCAGTGAGCCATCAGTTCATTCGTTTTTTTGGTGGCGGCATACAGCGAAACCGGATGGTCCACGTTGTCATGGATGGAGAACGGCATATGCGTGTTCCCTCCATAGACCGAACTGGACGAGGCATAGACCAAATGCTCGATATTGCCGTGGCGGCAGCCTTCGAGAACATTCATGAATCCTTCGATGTTGCTTTCGGTGTAGGCATGAGGATTGATCAGTGAGTAGCGGACCCCTGCTTGAGCGGCGAGATGAACGACGCGTCGTATCGATTCACCGGCGAAGAGATCCTGCATGCCTTGCCGATTGGAGAGATCGAGCTTGACGAAACTAAATCGTTCGTGCGGCGTCAGTTGGGAGAGCCGGGCCTGTTTCAATCGCACATCGTAGTAATCGTTGATGTTGTCGAGGCCGATCACTTGGTCGCCACGGTCCAAAAGACGCATGGTCACATGAAATCCGATGAACCCCGCTGCTCCTGTGACAAGAATCGGCGACTGTGTCCCGGCCATGGCTACTCCTCGAAGAAAAAAGGTTTATCGTCCCTTGCCCGCCTTCATGAACGGCGGATCACCGTGGTCCAACCGATACAACGTCAGCGGGGTGAGGGGCTCTCCTGCCGAAATGACTTCGATCATCCCCCCGCTCATGACTCGATAGAGGTCAAGGGCGTGGGCACGATGATAGCGACATTCCTGTGAAACCAGAAGGTCTTTTAATTTTTCAGGTGGTTCCCAATGGGCCGTCAAGAGAGCGGTTCTGCAGGGATTACGGCGGCTGAACATGAAAGACAGGTGATCGGGGTACCAGTCAGCTCCACCGGTGGCGTATGAAACAAACAGTCGTGCGCGGGCGGCCTCGCAGACCTCGGCGAGATAGGCGTTCGTGAGATGGCCGTTCTCGCCGATATCCAGCCATTTGCCTGGATGGGAGAGAGCGGCATGCGCGGCATGGCTCCGGATTTCAAGTAATTGCTGTTGTGACGCAAACACGAGCGGAATCGGTCCGTATCGCCCAACCAACTGCTGGATGATATTGTCCTTGAGAGCGGACCGTCCATCGTTCGTCGGTCCGCTGTCCGCATGGATCAGCACATTGTACCCTCGATCAGAAATTAAGTAGCAATTCCTGGGCATATTCAAGTCGCATGGGTCCTCTCCATAGAAGGGGACGGACACGACTGTGCCTCCTTCAAACGGCCACGTTTCCCCATGGGCCAGCTCGATGACTCGGTCAAACCCCAGCTCTGTGAGAAGCGACCGATAGTCAAAGAACAGTCCTGTTCGATTCCGCCGACTAGGCACGATGATCGGCGTGTCTTTCGGCAAATGAAGCAAGGTGCGGGGATCGACATGATCATCGTGGTCATGAGTCAGAAACACGGCGGCAGGCTTTGGGAACAATCCGCTCCAGATCGACGGCAACGGCGATTCGGCAAACCAAGGCAGAAGCCATGGGTCGAAGAGGAGGACGGTGTCCCGTTGCCGGTAGAGGAGGGCGGCATGTCCAAGGTGCACGATGTCCTGATCTTGAACGACATCGTACCAATGTTGTCGGATAGAAGTCGTCGCGGAAGCGGCCAGACAGCCATAGTGGTGCAGCGATTCCACCACCTTGGCCGGCACCGTCTGCGAATCACGCGGCATTGCCGATACCGCAGCACGGAGGTCGTCCGTGGTATGGGTTCCGTCGAGCAGACCGAGCAGTTTCCCCACAATGGGACCCAGCGGTCGTCCGTTGAATCCGATGGGAATCGCCTGGTGATTGATCGCATGAAAGATGCGGAGGCCACCGTTGGTTACGGTTGCGGATTTGGCCGGATCAGTCGGGAATTCCCAGTGAAAGGTCCCATCCGGTCGCCGCCCGCAGCGAATGTGTTGTTGAAGATATGGCCGTGCGTTGACCAGCTCTGCGTAGGCATCTTCCAACAGTTGCTGTCGATCGGGATCGTCGAGTGGAGCCCGTTTTGAAAAGATATCGCTGATCGCGGTGTCGACCGCACTGGAGAGAAGGCTATGAGCTTCGTAGAGGCCGGCGACGACTTCAGGGGCCACTCCACCTACGAAAGGGAAGGGCCCCGGCGGTTCTGCACTCTCCAGTTGCACCCAGCACCAGGGAGCGAGGCTCAGGTAATGATTTTTTGGAAGGCTGGTCCAAGTCTGGCTCATGGTAATCAGGACTGAGGACTGAGGACTGAGGACTGAGGTTTTACGGATTTCGTCCCAGGCGTAGAGACGCGGGCCAGTAGTCGTTGTTTATGCACAGCCTTTCGCAGGCCGCCTATAATACGTGCGACTTCTTCTGCTTGAAGAATCAATCGGCGAAACGCCGATGGGTTCAGGTGTGTCGCGTCCAACGCTACATAAAGTTGAGATCTGAGTTCTGCGCAAGATGACTTGGCTACACTCAGAAATTGGTGAAACTCCGAACGCCCGCCTCGCTCGAACCCTTCGGCGAGATTGGACATGACCGAGACAGCAGCTCGTCGGACCTGGTCGCGTAATCCGAAGTCTTTGGCAAAAGACCCTGATACAGTTGCCTGGTAGATCGCTCTTGTCAATTCCCGCGCCTTCTGCCAAGCAATGAGATCCTCAAACTTCTCTGCTCTCTGTCGTTCCATCTCAGGCCTCAGTCCTCGTTACTCAGTCCTATCCTGAGTTGACTGATCGCCGGTTCATACAGAGCCTGGATCAGATTGCCGTCGGGATCGGCAAAATAGAATGAATAACTGCCGTCGCGGTGCTGCTTGGGTTCCTTGGCGATTCGTCCACCCAGGGACTCGATCTTCGGCAGGATCTCTCGGTACATCTGATCGACGGCTTGTGGACTGTCGAGAATCACCCCGATGTGATCGAGCAATTGGGCCTTTGTTGGTTGGTACAGGGCCAGTTCATCTCTTGGAATTTGGTGGAGGGCCAGATTGTCGGTGCCGGAGCTGCAATACACGTTTTCGTGATCCGGCTCCCACACTGATTGAAAGCCGAGTAACTGCTCATAAAATCGACGCGAGCGCGGAAGGTCGATGACACGCAGGGCCAAATGCCGAAGACCTCGATGGAGT
The DNA here is from genome assembly GCA_019636835.1 of Nitrospira sp. Classification (GTDB taxonomy): domain Bacteria; phylum Nitrospirota; class Nitrospiria; order Nitrospirales; family Nitrospiraceae; genus Nitrospira_D. The sequence continues at coordinate 15,878 of JAHBWU010000050.1, read as the reverse complement.
GGAGACGTCATACTGGGGCAATTCGTCGGTTCAGCAAATCGTGCAGTGTATATAGTTGCGTATAGTAGGGAGACCGATGACCAGCCGTCAACGGAAAAGCTTTAGAATGAGTATAATGAGTATGAGTGGAACCTGGATTGTATTTGTTCTTTTACGCCTATGACATTGAGCGGAATGACAGTTGCTGCCTTCGAGAGCCGGATGGCGACAGAGATCACTCGGCTGATCGAGCGTTACGGCGGACGTCCCCTCGTCGCGCATGCTCTACGGGAAATCCCGCTGGAGGACAACGCAGCGGCACATGAGTTCGCTGCGAGGCTCATGGCCAACCGCGTCGACCTGCTCATTCTCCTGACCGGTGTCGGCGCCACAGCGCTGTTTGACCTGCTCAAGACGCGTTATCCGTGGTCTTCGATAATGACTGCTCTAGCTCGGATTACCATCGTAGCACGCGGCCCCAAGCCGATCGCAGCCCTCAAGGCCGTCGGTCTTCAAGCGACGGTGACGGTGCAGGAACCGAATACGTGGGTCGATCTGGTTTCAGCTCTGGATCAGTATCGTCCCGTGAAGGGATTGCGGGTTGCCGTTCAGGAATATGGAGTCGCTAACCCTGATCTCCTGAACGCGCTGGAAGAGCGAGGCGGGGAGGTATTCGCGGTTCCGATCTACAAGTGGGCCCTACCGGAGGATCTTGGTCCGATTCGTCATGCGCTCGATGAAATCATTGCCGGGCGAGTCAATGTGATACTGATCACCAATGCTGCGCAGGTGGACCATGTCATGCGGGTGCTGGAGCAAGATGAAAAGGTCCGCCTATTTCGTGAAGCACTAAGGAAGATAGTCGTCGCTTCGATCGGCCCGACTGCCAGTGAACAGTTGCGTCACTATGACTGGCCAGTTGACTTGGAGCCGTCACACTCAAAGATGGGAATCTTGGTAAAAGAAGTGTCTGAGCAGGCTTTGAGTATTCTCGATCGAAAGCGGTAGGGTCAGTTACGGTTTCGGTCCGACGCTGCCAGGCATTCGGATGATGCTGGACATCTATGACCCGATTGGGCAATGACCGTCCCATCATAGTACATGAGTAAAACGACCCACGGTTTAGGAATTCCAGCAAGTCCCACCGTAGACAACGAAACTCCACAGAAAACAATAGCCCAGGATAGCATCGGCATCGGGAGACGGGGTCCAGATGTTCACTAAAATATGTTGTTCATGAATCGTGAACATGATAATACTCAGAACGCTATGCGAACAAAGCGGCTCGAATCCAAAACTATTACCGCAGCACTGGAGCGGTTGAAGGCTGTCCATCCGCTCCAGGTAATGAATCTGCGCTTTGATGGAAACGGTCGCACCGGGGACAGGTGGGACGGGCGGGTAACGCTGAAAACGACCCAAGGCACGTTCCATTACCTCTTTGAGGTCAAGAGTCACCTTAGACCTCAGAGCGTTAGACACCTGCAGATCCAGGCCAATATGTACCGCAATGTGCGTCGCAAACGGGAAGGAGTCTTGCTGCTGGCGGACTATGTCAACAAATCCTTGGCAGAGCAACTCAAAGAGGCTGGGATTAACTTCATTGATACGGTGGGAAACTTGTTCTTAAAGCAAGAGCCAGGATTGCACCTCTACGTCGAAGGGAAGAAGCCTCAGGCTCTTCCGAAGGAGAAGCCTACACGACTGTTTCAGTCCAGCGGCCTCACGCTTCTCTTTGGCCTGCTCGTGGCGCCCGAGTCCGTTAATTTGCCATATCGAGATCTTGCCCGGGCAAACAGCGTGGCTTTGGGGACAGTCGGCTGGATCATGCGTGACCTCCGTGAGCAAGGATATGTCGAACCTCTCGGCAAGGGCCGGCTCCACTTGACCCGCAAGAAAGAACTTCTCAACCGATGGGTAGAAGGCTACGCAACACGCCTTCGTCCAAAGATCCTTATCGGCGAATTCATAGACCCCAGAAGAGACCTCGACGCGGTCGTGGACGCTTTCGAGCAGTACGCATTGGAACAGCAAATACACTGGGGGCTGACAGGCGGGTTCGGCGCGTTTGAACTTCTGCACCATTATAAAGGCCCCGCGCTCTCCATTTTGACTGAAAAATGGCGAGCTGATACAGCGCTAGCATCCTTGCATTTGCTTCCCCACGAACAGGGCGATGTGAGAGTGCTGAAAAGCTTCTCTCCTAGTGTGTTTGTGAAGTCAGACAGACAGACCGGACATCCGGTCGTTCATCCGCTGCTCGTATATGCAGAGCTTCTCTATCAGAGTGGCGACCGCGAACTCGAAACGGCTGGCGATCTCTATAAATCATTCCTGGAACCGTCACTTGCCAAGGATTGAAGGCGATCTCGCAGAAGCCCTCCACCTGCTCCGTGATTACTTCGAGCGAAGACAGATTCCCTTCGCCCTGGTGGGAGCGCTCGTGCCCGCACTCTTGCTTTCCTCTCAGATTGGAGTCAGGGAAACACGCGACGCCGATCATGTAATCAGTCTTCAATCTTGGGCGGCATGGGATACCGTGATAGCTGATCTTGAGAAGCTAGGGTTCGCGAGAGGCCGTGGCGAGCAGGAACACAGGCTGTATTACCGGACTGCCGAGATTGACCTTATCCCGTTCGGGATCTCTGATGGTCCCGACGATGTGCTGATTTGGCCCAGATCAGGGAATCGTATGAACCTGGCCGGATTTGGAGATGCCTTCCGCTACGCCACAGCAATAGAAGTCGCTCCAGGTGTGACGCTTCCTGTTGTGCCGCTTTGGCTCTTTGCGGTCCTGAAGGTGATTGCCTACCTCGACCGAGATTTTCCAAGAGATCTGCGTGATCTGGTCTATAGCCTGGAGCAGTATGAGTCTATTGGCAAGAGTTCCCGTCGTTTCGATCTTGCCGGTGAGGTTGAGGGCGTGATCTATGAGACAGCCGGAGCCTACCTGCTTGGTCGAGACATTCGGTCCAACGCAGCGGCAAAGGCCCTAGAAGTAGTGAGAGGCTTTACTGCTCAAATCACAGACGAGCACCATTGCGTGATCAACGTTATACTTCGGGATGAGAATCGTCTGTTTTCTGATGATCGGAGGCAGGCCGTGTTCCGCATGATCGCAAGCTTTCAACAAGGTTTAGCGTAAGCCTAGGGCAAAGCAATGAAGATTCCCTACGTCATGGACAGATGTGCAAAGACCGGTCAGTCATTGCACACCTTGTCTTTGCCTATTGGCATGGTCACTACTTTTCAAGTTTTGCGGCCAATTGGTTAGAACTTCAGGAATAGTTGCCCAGATAACCCGGAACAACCTGTCTTATTGCGAACCGGCTTGTGTTTGTCGCGGGATTTGGGTGAGATCCTGCCACAATCAAATTGTCAGCACTGCCGCTCCTTGAAAGGTCCCGGCCTTCAATTCTTGTAGTGCACGGTTCGCTTCTTCGAGAGGAAAAGAGATCGTATGTGGTTTGATGGGAATAGCTGCCGCTTCACGCAACAAATCAATTCCGTCCTGCCTGGTGTTGGCTGTCACACTACGGATGACCCGCTCCCCGAACACGTCGCGATCGTAATCGAGCACGGGGATGGGCGACATATGGATGCCGGCCAAGGCTAGGGTGCCGCCTCGGTCGAGCGCTCTCAATGCCGGAGGGACGAGTTCACCGGCCGGCGCAAAAATGATTGATCCATGCAGCTTATTCGGCGGCATCTCCGTCGCTCCACCGACCCAAACTGCCCCGAGTTGTCTTGCCAATTCCTGATGCTCTCGCTTGAGCGAACTGACATAGACCTGACAACCCCAGTGGCGCGCAATCTGGATGGCGATGTGTGCTGATGCGCCGAATCCATAGAGCCCAAGGCGCTGGCCCGGCTTGATGCCGCTGAGCCGTAGCGCTCGATAGCCGATGATGCCAGCACAGAGCAGAGGAGCTGCTTCTTCGTCAGAAAAGATCGGTGGGATTGGATAGGCGAATCGTGCAGAGACGACAGCGTATTCCGCGTATCCTCCGTCCACCTGATAGCCGGTGAACTTCGCTTGTAAGCAGAGATTTTCCCTTCCACTTGTGCAGAATTCGCATTGTCCGCATGTTCCCTGAAGCCAGGCAACTCCGACTCGGTCCCCTTTCTTGATCTCTGAGACCTTGGAGCCGACTTGCATCACCGTCCCGACTGCTTGATGGCCTGGGATCAGTGGAAATAGAATATCCGGGAGTTCCCCTTCCACCACGTGGAGATCCGTGCGACAGACGCCGCAGACATGAATCTTAACGAGGACCTGACCAGCCTTTGGGACAGGGATCGGTCGATCGTGAAGCCGCAAAGGACTGGTGGAAACGTCATTGGTATGGTCGAGCACCATCGCTTTCATGCATGCCGTAGTCCTAAGGTTTCTTGGCCTTAATGCATTCGATGTCCAGATGGATGTGGACTTCGTCTCCGACGACTAGCCCGCCGGTATCGAGCGTCTTGTTCCAAATCATGCCGAAGTCCTTGCGATTCAGTGTTCCCTCGGCGGTGAATCCTGCTCTGGTATTGCCCCAGGGATCCTTGGTGACACCATTGAAAGTTCCGATCAGCGGGACCTCCTTGGTCACGCCGCGCAGAGTGAGATGACCGACAACCTTATAGGTATCTCCCTCTTTCTGGTAGTTTTTCATTCTGTATGTGATCGTCGGGAACTGCTTGACGTCCAAGAAGTCGGGGTTGCGGAGATGCATGTCGCGTTTCTCTTGATTCGTGTTGATCGATTCAGCATTAATCGTGGCCTCAATCGTCTTCAAGGTTTTCGCGTCCGCGTCCATCTCGACGAATCCGCGAGCGTCCGTGAACCGTCCCGCCGTCTTGGACACGACCATATGGGCTACTCGGAACTCGATCACCGAGTGATCAGGATCAATGTCCCAACGAGCCGGTTCCGCCTCGACGCTCAGCGGGAAGAATCCCAATAAACCGACTATGACGACTCCCTGGAACCACTGTGGCCCGGTTTTCATACCTTCACCTTTCCGTTTCTCCATGCCGTCCTGTGTGAGTAAATACTTACCTCCTGGGCGATCATCGCGATGAGACCCGGCATCCTACCCATCGCAAGGAAGCCCGTGCAACCCGTTTCTTTCAGCGAAACATGAGTGTCAACTGATTGAGTTGGTATAGAATAGGTTCATGAAAGCGCTCGTCAAAACTACTGCAGGACCTGGTTTAACCCTCGCCGATTGGGCGGACCCGACCCCGGGGCCACACGATGCCGTGGTGAAGGTGGCCGCGACCTCGTTGTGTGGAACCGACGCCCATATCTATCGTTGGGACGAATGGGCACAACGGCGAATTCATCCACCGCGAATCATCGGCCATGAACTGTGCGGCCACGTCGTGGAGGTTGGTCGTGAGGTTTCTCTGGTCAAGGTCGGTGACTATGTCGCCGCCGAATCACACCTCACCTGTGGCGCATGCTTTCAGTGTCGGACGGGACAGGCGCATGTGTGCAAAAATTACAAGATCTTGGGGATCGATCGGGACGGGTCTTACGCTCAGTATGTCGCACTGCCTGCAGGTGTTTTGTGGCACACGGCTCCAGAAATTCCCCCGGAGTTGGCCTGTGTGCAGGAGCCGCTCGGTAACGCGGTTGATGCCGCCCTCGCTGAAGATCTCACCGGCCATACAGTGTTGATCACCGGGTGCGGCCCGACCGGTTTATTTGCCGCGGCAGTCGCACGAACCGCCGGCGCTTCGACCATTATTGCGTCCGATGTCAGTGACTATCGGCTGGGTTTGGCGAAAAAGATGGGAGTGGATCATGTCCTCAACGCGCGGACCGAGTCACCGGAGCAAGTGGCGGCAGCCATCCTGGAGATGACCGCCGGTGAAGGAGTCGATGCTTCGCTGGAAATGTCGGGAGATCCCACGGCTATGCATCAGGCCTTTCGCGCGGTGAAGAACGGCGGACGGGTAACCCTGTTCGGTATCCCGACCGGTCCCGTTTGCTTTGATCTGCCGAACGAAGTTATTTTTAAGGGGGTCCGTGTCTATGGGATCACCGGGCGGCGCTTGTTTGGAACCTGGTACCGGCTGGCCGGTCTCTTCAAAGCAGGTCTTGATATTCGGCCGATCGTGACCCATTCCTTTCCGATGAGCGAATTTGCGACCGGGTTTGGGTTGATCCAGTCGGGTCAGTGCGGCAAAGTGGTGCTGTTTCCATAGTAGGACTGAGGTACGAGGACTGAGGACTGAGAGAACAGAAGGGTTGCCCTCACTCAGTTCTCGGCCCTCAGTCCTCATCGCTCAGTCCTGAGCTAACCATGGCGTACTCGTCTTTCAAGAAAGCACTTGAAGCTAAACTTGCCGACATCCGCGCCAAAGGCCTCTACAAATCCGAGCGGCGCATTCTGGGGCCGCAAGGATCGGACATCCTGGTGGCTCAAGGCTCGGTTCTGAACCTCTGCGCAAACAATTATCTGGGGCTGGCGAATCACTCGGCCATCGTACAGGCGACTCGAAAAGGGTTGGAAACACATGGCTATGGCATGGCCTCCGTGCGGTTTATTTGCGGCACGCAGGATCTGCATAAGCAGTTGGAACAGGCCGTCAGTGAGTTTCTCCGCACCGATGACACAATTCTCTACAGTTCCTGCTTCGATGCGAACGGGGGACTCTTCGAAGTATTGTTGGATGAGGGTGATGCCGTCATCAGCGATGCCTTGAACCATGCCAGCCTGATCGACGGCATCAGGCTCTGTAAGGCCAAACGATTCCGCTACGCGCATTCCGACATAGCAGACCTTGAAGCGCAGCTCCAGGCGGCCGGTGGGTGCCGGCTGCGTCTGATTGTAACCGATGGAGTGTTCTCGATGGATGGCGATCTGGCTAAACTGGATCGGATCGTGGAGCTGGCGCAACGGTACGACGCGGCGGTGGTGGTCGATGACAGCCACGCGACCGGCGTGTTGGGTCCTCAGGGCAGGGGTACGCCTTCTCATTTCGGGGTGGCTGACCGAATCGAAATAGTGACGAGCACCTTGGGAAAAACACTCGGTGGTGCGACCGGCGGATTTACATCCGGCAAGGCCGAGGTGATCGAGTTGCTGCGTCAACGATCGCGACCCTACCTGTTTTCGAACTCGCTTCCACCCCCCATCGCGGCTGGAGCGTTGCGTGCCATCGACTTAGTGAAACAGGGTGACCATCTCAGGAACCAGCTTCGGGCCAATGCCGCCTTCTTCCGGGCTGAGCTGACCAGGCTTGGCTTCAGGCTTATCCCGGGCGAACATCCCATCATTCCCGTGATGTTGGGTGATGCCGCCCTTGCGACCTCCATGGCGGAGGCCTTGCTGAAGGAAGGAGTCTACGTCGTCGGATTCAGCTATCCGGTGGTGCCGCAAGGGCAGGCACGGATCCGGACTCAAATGTCGGCAGCCCATACAACGGCTCAGCTGCAACAAGCCGTTGCGGCTTTCGCAAAGGTGGGCCGGGCTCTCGGTGTGATCCAATAGTTCGCCTCGAACATACCCCTCGGAATTGACATTTCGCAGCCGGCTCAGTATTCTCTGCTCCTTTATTATGTGAAGGAGCAGGGGTATGAAAGTCATTCTTCAAGAAACCCTGGAAGGGGTCGGACATCTCGGCGATCTCATCAACGTCGCCGATGGATTTGCGAGGAACTATCTGTTGCCACGCCGTAAGGCCGTCGAAGCTGATGGTCGGAGCATCAAGGCCTTCGAACATGTCAAACGAGTGGCGGCCGAGAAGGCCAAGAAGGAAAAGCTCGAAATTGAATCCTACGCCAAGAAGGTGTCGGCGATCGCCGTGACGATCGAGGCACAGGTCGGGAAAGACGATAAGATGTTCGGTTCCGTCACCGCGAAAGACATTGCGGAAGAATTGGCCGCGCAAGGTGTCACGGTGGATCGACGAAAGATCCAATTGGCGCAACCGATCAAGGAACTCGGTTCGGTGGCTGTCCCCATCAAGATGCCCAGGGATGTCGTGGCGACCGTGACCGTCCGTGTGGTGAAGAAGCAAGAGCCTGAAGAGCCTTCAGCGTAGGTATTCGACCATGGAGAACATGAGCAGCGATGTCATCCGTTCATGGGACGCACTGAAGACGGCAGACCCTGAGGTCTACGCCGCGATTGAGGCGGAAGAAATCCGGCAGCGTGAGAAGCTGCTGCTGATCGCCTCGGAAAATTTTGCCAGCCCTGCGGTATTGGCCGCACAAGGCTCGGTGCTCACCAATAAGTATGCGGAAGGTTATCCCGGCAGGCGATACTACGGCGGATGTCAGCATGCCGACGCCGTCGAAGATTTGGCGATTCAGCGGTGCAAGGAAATCTTCGGTGCCGAACATGTGAATGTGCAGCCGCATTCGGGTTCACAGGCCAACATGGCCGCCTATCTGTCGGTTCTGAAGCCGGGGGACACCATTTTAGGAATGGACCTTGCTCAAGGCGGTCACCTCACGCATGGGAGCAAAGTCAATTTCTCCGGTATCCTCTTCCGTGTCTTTTCCTATGGCGTCGATCGCCGGACCGAAACCATCGACTACGATGCCGTGCAGAAGGTTGCAGAGGAATGCCGTCCGCGGATGATCGTGGTCGGGGCGAGTGCCTATGCCCGCATGCTGGATTTTCCTCGCTTCCAACAGATCGCCAAGTCGGTCGGTGCCTATCTGTTAGTCGATATCGCGCATATTGCCGGCCTCATCGCTGCAGGGCTCCATCCGAATCCCGTTCCCTATGCCGACTTTGTCACGACGACGACTCACAAGACGCTTCGCGGTCCGCGTGGAGGCGTCACGATGTGTAAAGCCGAGTATGCGAAGGGCGTCGACAAACTGGTATTTCCTGGACTACAGGGTGGACCGTTGATGCATGTGATCGCAGCCAAAGCGGTCGCCTTCAAAGAGGTCTTGTCACCGGGGTTTAAGCGCTATCAGCAGCAAGTCCTGACCAATGCGAAGGCCTTGGCACAAGGGTTCATCGACCGTGGCTATAAGATCGTCTCAGGTGGAACCGATACGCATCTAATGCTCCTGAACCTTACGAACAAGGGGATCACCGGGAAAGAGGCGGATGCCGCGCTGGACACCGCCGGCATTATCGTCAATAAGAACGCCGTGCCGTACGATGAAAAGCCCCCGGCAGTGGCCAGCGGGATCCGTCTGGGTTCGCCCATCGTCTCCACACGGGGGATGAAAGAACCGGAGATGAAGCGGATCGTCGAGTTAGTCGATCGTGTCCTCCAGCGCCGACTGGAGCCGGCGGTGTTGGAAGAGGTTCGCGAACAAGCGAAAGCATTGTGCGCCAAGTTTCCCATCTTTCATCCCTACTGACCAGGATGTTGAAAAAGTCCGCCAGCTTCGTTCTCGTGTCGCTCAGAGGCTCAACATACGGACCAGGGTATGCCTCGCCTCTTCGCTCGCTGCGGCCTTTTTGACCATCCTGGTAGTACGCCCATAGAGAGCAGGGTCGCCGCCGGTGAAATGTCCCTTCTGCGATGAACTCGAAGACAAGGTAGTCGATTCCCGTATGGCCAAGGAAGGCGAAGTCATTCGTCGCCGCCGGGAGTGCCTCGGTTGTAAACGCCGCTATACCACCTACGAACGAGTCGAGGAAATTCTTCCCGTTGTCGTGAAGAAGGACGGTCGCCGCGAGTCGTTTGACCGCAATAAGATTCTCGTCGGCCTGAAAAAAGCCTGTGAAAAACGGCCGATCAGTATCGGCACCATCGAAGCCGTCACCGACCGGATAGAAAAACGTATCCAGGAGATGGGCGAGACGGAGATTGAAAGTCGGGTCGTTGGTGAAGAGGTCATGAAGGAGCTGCATCAGTTGGACCAGGTCGCCTATGTCCGGTTTGCATCCGTCTACCGGGAATTTAAGGACATCGACCAATTCATGGACGAGTTGAAGACGCTCACCCAGCAACGTCGTGAACGTTAAGCCGCAACTCCTGATCCATCACTCTTTCCCGGCTCGTTCATCCCATCCGATTCGACATTCGCCCGTTGTTGATCCGACGAATTGCCTCTAAGAGGTGCAGAGCCGATGAATAAGCCGCTCCCTCAGCCGCGTGCTCGGCGGAACCAGCCGACGTCCGGAGCGACGAGCGTCGCGATTATCGGAGCCGGTCGCGGGGGCACTGCGCTCATGGAGATTTTTGCGAATGACCCACTGGTGCAGATCGTGGGTGTTGCCGAACGTGATCCGAAAGCGCCGGGATTGGGATTGGCCAAACAGCTCAACATCCCGATTACACAAGATTATCGACAACTGTTGGCGATGGAACGTGTCGATTTGATCATCGATGTGTCGGGTGACGGAGAGGTCTGGCAATTCCTCCAGGATTTTCATCGTATGGGTGTCACCATCATCGGCGGCGCCAGCGCCAAATTCATGTGGGAACTGATCGAAGCCCGCATTCGCGCGACGGCGGAGATCGAGAAGACGCTGAATAAGTATCAATCGCTCTATCGATTGTACGTCAAAGAGACCGGAGCCGCGGTGACGGAAGAACGGACCAGAATCGCTTGCGAGATCCACGACGGATTCGTGCAGAGCTTGGCGGGCGTGAACTTCAAGCTGGATCTCTGTCAGCAACTTATCCGGAAGAAGTCACGAGCCAGCTTAGCGACCATCAAGGAGACCAAGGCGCAACTGAAACTGGCCATTCAGGAAGCCCGCCAGGTCATTTTCAATCTTCGCCCGCTGCATTACGACAAAATGGAATTGATTCCGGCCCTCACGAATTATTTCAAGTCGTACCAGACCCAGACCCGCATTGCCACGAAGTTTTCAGTAGCGGGGGATGAACAGATTCTCTTCCCACGGACGAAGATCTTTCTTTTTCGAATCATTCAGGAAGCCTTGAGCAACGTTGAAAAGCATGCCAAAGCCGACCGGGTCTCCATCAAGTTGGACATCGACATGGATCTGTTGCGCGTGACTATTGCCGACAATGGAATCGGCTTCGATCTGGAAACCGTTCTGCGTGACCCGGAAAAGTGGGATCATTTCGGCATCAAAGGTATCCTGGAACGGGCTCGCTTGGTGGGCGGCGAGGGGCACGTCCAATCCAAACCGGGGAAAGGTACGAAAATCATCGTCGAGGTGCCGTTGGGTCACAAGGAGGAGAGAGGGAATGGAGAAAATTAAGGTTCTGATCGCCGACGACCATCGGGTGGTCCGGGAAGGATTGGCCGCCATTCTCAAGACCAAGGAAGACATTCACGTCATCGGCGAAGCGCAAGACGGGATGGAAGCGGTGGAGAAGGCCCGCGCGCTGCTCCCTGATGTGATTCTCATGGATGTGAGCATGCCGCGGATGGGCGGTGTCGAGGCGACGAGACAAGTCAAACGCGAGTTTCCACACATCGGCATCGTCGCGTTGACCATGTACGAAGAACAGCAATACATCTTCGATCTTGTCCGCGCGGGAGCGACCGGGTATCTCTTGAAAGACTCCGAATCGTCTCAGATCGTCGCGGCTATTCGCGCCATCTATCGGGGCGAATCGCTGATCCATCCGTCCGTCGCCAGCAAGATCCTGGCCGAATTCTCATTGATGGCCCAAAAGAAAGGCAAGAAGCCGGCTTGGGCCGAGCATGATCTGACCGAGCGAGAGATTACGGTTTTGCGACTGGTTGCGGACGGGAAAACCAACAAAGAGATCGCCAACAGCCTTGATTTGAGCGAAAAAACGGTGAAGAATCACGTCCGGAACATCTTCCACAAACTACAAGTTTACGACCGCACGCAAGCGGCCATTCTCGCCATCCGCAAAGGACTGATCGAGCTGGATCCAAAACGGTAAGGACGTGCCGGCGCAACACGTCTGTTGCCCCGGCATCGGGCATGTGCCGTTTGCCGAAATCGCCGGTTTTCGTAGCAGCTGGTGTGCAAGACCGGAATGATTCTCGCTCTACCTAGCGGGGCAGTCGAAACACGTTTATCGTGTATGTTTTTTGGCTTCCATCTGGTGCCGTTACGATGATCGGCACAGGAATGGTCGCCCCTGGTCCCGGTGTCGCACCCACTTCACCTGACGGGTCTCCCGCCGGAGCGATCACCGAACCGAACGCGGCCATCACGGCGTTCGGATCGGACTTGGTTGCGGAGACGGTTATTCGGTCGACACTGGCGGCAACCTCCACTGAGTAATTCACGGTCCCTGGAGTAAAGGGCGGAGACAAGCTGCCCGCGTTCACGCTTAGTGCAGACAGATTATTGTTGTCCATGGGCGCCGCCCGTTTGATGGTGACGCGGTAAGTCTTGGCGATTCCATTCTGTGCCGTGACGGTAATCAATACGTCTTTGTTCGTTCCCGGCCCACCGAGCGGGATCATCGCGTGACCTTCGTTGGGCACATCGCCGGATAGCACGGCATTCGGATCAGACTTGGTCGCGGAGACGCTCACACTGGTGACGTCGGTCGCAACATCCACCGTGTAGTTCTGCCGGCTTGAAGTAAACGCGGGAGATAAACCGCCGGGTGTCACGGTCAACGCAGACAAATCGTTGTCGCCCGCTGCCCTGTTGAGAACCACTGTATACGTTCTCGATTTACTTGTTGATTCCGACACCACAATGTTGACGACGGTGGGAGGGCTTCCTGCCGGATTTACAGTGATAGAGCGGCTCGTCGTTGTCTGACCGTCGATGCTCACGGTGTCGCCGGACACAGCAGGATGAGCAGTAACGGTCACACTCGTGACGTTGTTGGAAAGCTCGACGCTGTATTGGGTCGTTGCGCCGGCAAAGGCTGGTTGAAGCGTTCCGGGGGCGACCGTCAGGCTGCTGAGTTCTACTTCCGGGTTAATCGACGCCGAGTCTGAGCAGCCGTAGGCGCTCCAACCGATCGCGAGAAGAAGCGCGACGGCCAAACATCGTCTGACAATGCTACGGGTCTGTTTCAAGGTGCAGGTCTTTAGCGGCATATGAAATAATCATGTGTTCTGGCGAACCCAAACGGTAGGTGTCGAGACTACGAGAGGGTTCAAAATCGGCCTGTCTGGATTTTCGCAAGGCCGAGCAGCGGTTCCTTCTATAACCGATCTAACCAGTCGGGTCAACAGATCGTATCGGGAGATATGAAGGTTCTAATGGTAGGAGAGGGAATCACTATCGTTGACGCCAAGCCATTTGTCGCGCGACCGTCTACTCACTGCAGGGCTAAGTTGCCTTGATGTGTGGGAATGTCAGGGTGGTGAAAAGCAGGAACCATTGAATATCGGAAAGCCAAGGAAGGCTTGCATCCGTCTCATTCGAAGCTCAGTCTGACTCTCTACGAGATCGAATTATGGTGATGGTGTAAATCTTTGTGCTTATTCTATCCTGCGCAGTTACGGTGATGTCCACTTTGGTGCGTCTTCCCCTCAGGGGGACAAATACTTGTCCTGTCGGGGTTCCTGCCGCAGCGATCACTGCACCCAACGCGGACATCACGGCATTGGGATCGGACTTCGTTGCGGAGATGATCACGCTGTCCACGTCATTGGCGACATCAACTCTGTAGTCCAGGATTCTCGAAGCAAAATCAGGATCCAAGGAACCTGGGCTCACGGTCAAGCCGGATAGATTATCGTCGTTCGAAGGTGCTGCTCGTTTGACGGTGATGGTATAGGTCTTCGAGGTTCCATTCGGTGCAGTGACGATAATCGACACAATCTTGGTTGTCCCCGGTCCCTCGAGATTGAAAGTCGCGTGCCCTTCGTTGGGCACATCACCCGATATCACGGCATTTGGATCAGACTTGGTTGCCGAGACGGTCACTTCGGCGACAGCGGTGGCCACGTCCACAGTGTAGCTCTGAGTTCCCGCAGAAAAGGCCGGGGACATGGTACCTGGCGACAAGGTCAAACTCCTGAGGGTGTTGTCCCCGCCAAGGGTTATCGCCCTTAGGGTAATGGTATAGATTCTCGCTCTTCCATCGGGGGAAGTGACGGTCAGTGAGACATCTTTGGTTGATCCTGGTCCAGGGGGCGAGATCGTTGATTGCCCCGTGTCCTGCCCTGCCGGGGCGGTCACTGCGCCGGACAACACGTCATTTGGATCTGACTTCGTTGCCGAGACGGTGACGTCGGGACTGTTGCTGGGCAGGTCAACATGGTATCCGGTCGTTTCGCTGGTGAACGGAGGTTGGAGCGATGCGCCGGAGACCGAGAGGCCGGCGAGCTGAGGCCCTGGATCAATCGACCCTGTGTCTGCACAGCCATAGAGGCTCAGGCCGGTGGTTCCGATGAGAAGAGTGATGATCAAATATCGCGCAGGGATGGCGACGAAACGTCTCATGATGGACATGAACCCAACTACGTTCTCTTGCTGGATTACCTGTTGGGTCCAGCCACCCGTGTGAACCATGAGGGTAGATGGAGATATTACGAAAGGGTTTCTCGATCGGTCTATCCCTACTTGCGTATGGATAAGCAGGGTGGGCGCAAGGATTTTAGCGGGACGGCCGGTTCACGCTGATCCTGTAAGTCTTCGTGGTCACTCGGTCCTCCGCAGTCACAGTGATCGCTATTGGAGTGCTGATTCCCAAACCGAGCGTAACAGTCACGCTCCCGGTTGGGTCTCCCGACGGGGCGATCACGGCACTCGACGCGGACATCACGGCTTCCGGATCAGACTTGGTGGCTGAGGCGGTGAGGCTGTCTATGGAACTCGCAACATCGACTGTGTAATTCAGCGTGCTTGCGGCAAAGCTAGGATTCAAGGAACCCGCGCTCACCGTCAAATTAGATAAATTGCTGTCAGTCGAAGGCGCCAATCGGGTGACGGTGATCGTGTAGGTTTTTGAGTCTCCATTTGGGGCGGTCACCGTGATCAATAGGTTTTTGCTAGTCCCAGGCCCGTCGAGAGGAATCGTTGCTCGCCCTCCATTGGGCAGGTTCCCGGATATCACGGCATTCGAGTCCGACTTCGTGGCAGAGACGTCCACATTGGTGATGCCGGTTGCAACTTCTACCGTATAGGCCAGGGTTCCTGGGGCAAACGGGGGATTGAGGGTGCCTGGAGTCACCGTCAATGTCTCCAGATTATTGTCACTGGACAGCGCCGCGCGGTTCACAGTGATGAAATAGGGCTTGGGAGTTCCATTCGGCGCGGTCACGATCACCTGGATGTCCGTGCTCGACGGACCTTCCGGCAGGGGGATTGAACGCGAATTCGTTTCTTGCCCATTGATCGTCAGGCTCGCATTCGTATCCCGGGGAGCGGCGGTCACGGTGATGCTGCCGACCCGTCCCCCAACGTTCACCGTATAACTCGTCCGGGTTGCGCTAAACGAAGGGTTCAAACCGCCCGGCGACACGGTCAAGCTCTGGAGATTGTTATTCCCGCCAAGCGCGGCGCGAGAGACGACTACGGTGTAGGTTTTCGGGGTGCCGTCCTGCGCGGTCACGGCAATTGTGAGGATCGTGGTCAGTCCCGGGTCATGCAGTGGAATGGTTTGGGCCTGCCCGGAGGCAGCGGTTTGCCCGTTCACCGTCATCGTCGCGGAAGGGTCCTCTAGGGTGGGTGTCACCCTCATACTGTCGACGTTGCTCGCCACAGAGACTTCATAGCTCAGGGTATTCGCATTAAATCCCGGTTCGAGAGGGCCAGGCGAAGTCGACAAACTCCGTAACGAATTGTTGCCCGTTAAGCTCGCCTTCGTAAGAAGGACGGTATAGGTTCTCGAATTGGTCCCTGATTCCGACACGGCAATGTTCACAGGAGTCGTCGTTCCGGCCGCGCCTAGGTCGATGGAACGACTTGTCGTCGCCTCGCCATTGATGGTCACGCTGTCGCCGGCGACTGCCGGTTGTGCGGTGACGGTTACACGCGGGACATTGTTGGCCAGATCGACTGTGTACTGAGTGTTGGCGCCGCTAAAGGACGGTTGGAGCGTTCCAGGTACGACGGTTA
>JAHBWU010000005.1 GCA_019636835.1 Nitrospira sp. | reverse complement strand
ACCATTCATATTGCTTTTCAGCGATCCATCTCAATAATCGTTTCAATGGCTCGTGCCTGGGATTCGTCGGTCTGGTGTGCGAGGTCGACGACAAACGGCATGAGGTACTCCGTACCGCCTGGTTGGTGGGTAATGGTGACGATCGGTTGATGCAGTTTTTCTTGATTGAGCTTCGTGACCACGGCCGACTCTTGTGTATTCAGCCGCACATGACTATGGACCGGATAGATACCAACTCTCGCGATAAATGACGACAAGATTCGTTGGTCGAGCGCGCCTTGCCGCGCTTCTTGATACAAGCATTGAAATGCTTGATGGGAAGTGAGCGGAAAAGCGCCGCCGAATCCGGTGATCAATTCATCGTATCGATCCACCACCATCAGGATGCGGGAGCGGTCGGAGGTAAACTGTCCGCGTGACTCTTTCGGGTAGCCGCTGTCATCGAGGTAGACATGGTGATGGGCGATGAGCTGGAGTATGGCAGCCTCAATCCCTGCTTGTCGCTCCAACATGAGGACCGCACGGCGCGGATGGGTTTCCAATTCTTGTTGGTCGGTCTTGGAAAGGCCTGACGCGGCGTGAGCATGGCGAACAATGGCGGGCCGGATCTGCAAAAGCCCGATGTCATGTAAGAGGGCGGCGGTCGCAAGCTCTTGCAATTCCAGAGGGTTGAATTGGAAGGTCTGTCCTAAGACCAGTGACAGGGTACAAGTGGCCAGAGCATGGCGGCTGAGAGTGGAATCGCCGGCTCGGTTTTGACTCAATGCCATAAAAATTGCGGAGTCAGTGAGAGTTCTCATTGCGATCGTAATTTCCTGGACCGCTTCGGCCGCCTGCTGAGGGTTGACTGTCCCGGTTTTGGTGATGGTCGTAAAAACGGATTGTACGGCTTGATCCATCTGTTGCTTGGCCAGCTTCGCCTGGACATATTCTTCGTTCAGCTGGGCCAAAGGCTTGGATTGTTTTTTGATGCTCCAAGTAGGTGCCGCCTCGGTCGCCGAATGCGTTGTGTCCGATACCTGAGGCGGGTGAGAAGCGATTCCCCGCTGGAGATCGATATCCACCATCTTCACCCCTGCACGCACCAACTTTTCAATCTGCGCAGGATGCTCAATCAGAAATGAATGGCGAAGTAAGGGAGAGCGGAACCACGAAAGGTCCAGACGGGCGACGTACATTCCGATCTGGAGTTCGCGGACAGGGATGCGTGTTGTCGACATCGGCGGTCCGGTTGCAAGTGAACAGGGCTGCAAAAATAGCTCCCTCAGGTATCGGCACGAACGGGAGATAACTGTAGTTGAGCGAGCGATGCGGTGAGCTGTCAGGCCGGGTGAAGGAATGAGAGAGAGACTTCAATGCGAGGATCGGCTTTGTCGACCTGTTTGTACAGATGGGTTTCAATGATGCGATTGTCATTCAAACCAAGCCCTTCGCAGACCGCATCTTGGGCGATCTTCAGACCGCCATCGAGGTCGCGTCGTAAGGCGGACGCAAAAAAGAATCGAATCGTGAGCGCGAGTAGTCCAGATTGAAGTCTCTCCTGCAAGGAAAATCTGGCAGTGGACTGGGCCAATGCCAGCCAGACTTGCCGGCCGACATATGTTTTATACGCACGCCCGGCAGAAGATAGCAAACGACGTCCATTGACCGTCGCATATTGATGGTTGATGC
Organism: Nitrospira sp.; assembly: GCA_019636835.1. GTDB lineage: Bacteria > Nitrospirota > Nitrospiria > Nitrospirales > Nitrospiraceae > Nitrospira_D. The sequence goes on along the minus strand of JAHBWU010000005.1, from coordinate 93,938 downwards.
TGGGAGGAACGGGCAATGTAACCCTGAATGCATTCGATGTGACGACGGGGGGGTGCGATGGTGTCCGAAGAGCGGACTGTGGGTTTGAAAGATCAGATTTCGGAGATAGAGTTGTACCCTTGGTCCGTAATAACTTTTTCGGTGTGGAGGAGCAGGTAGAATCGCTACGGCGCGAGATTGCGGGAAGGCGAAATCTTGATGAGCGGAAATTGTATCGACGTCTGTCGGATGGCATGAAGCCGAACTAGAGGAGGTTCAGGATCTTTGCCATATTCTGTTCGAAGCGATCTTCCGTTCGAGCAAGATATCGACGCCATTCACTTGGATTCCAAATTTCCATTCGGTGATACAGGCCGACAAGTATGATCTCTTGATCTTCATCGACCGGAACCAGTTTTCGCAAGCGACCAGGAATCAGGATCCGCCCGGTCTTATCGATGTCCGATGAGCCTGCCTCAGAAACGACAAAGTGCATAAACAGGCGGCTTTGGTCTTCGTCCAGAGATGTCCTGGTCCGTTCAAGGACTTTCTCCCATTCTTTCGTGGAATAGATCAACAAAGACTGTTCCGGACCTTTCAGGAACATAACCGTCTGCCCGTCGGCTTCGATCTGTTCACGGATTGGCGAGGGGACGATGAATCGTCCTTTCTCATCAACCTTGCAAAGGTATTCACCGGCAAACATTGCGATATCCTGTCTTTAGGAATTCACGGCGGTTCTGGTTCGTTCGCGGATCCATTGCTCGAGATCCGAGCGCACAAATCGCCATTCCTTTCCCAGCTTGAAAGCGGGAATCTGCCGACTCCGAAGATAGCGATAGAGGGTGCGTTGAGTAATCTTGAGATACCGACATGTTTCAATCGCTGTCATCAGTTCGGTCTTCGAGGCCCTGCTCATCACTCCACCTGCTACTAGAGCGAGGAATACTCACACCACCCCTCCCTATCCGGGTATTCTAGAGACCGCGACACGAATGTCAAGCGAAAATATATGACATTACATGTCAGAAACTGTCGCTATGGTCTATTGCTCCCGTATCGTCACCTGGCTGATCCAACATGGCTTCGACATCGCTCATATCTTCCCCCATCTCTTCGCCCATTTTCTTCATGAGACGAGCGACGCTCCGAGGATCAGACTCATCAAGTCCGCCCAGATTGGCAGGGTCAGCGAGTGATTCGAGTCTGGACTCTTCCGATTTGGGTGCAGCGAATCGGGACAGCAGGCGCTCCAGCTTCGAGCTACCACAGTGCCGACAGACAATTGATCCAGGATGCCGGGGATTCATGACGAGGAACGAACTTCGCTTGCGGCATTCCTGACACGAGTACTCGTAAATCGGCATGGATTTATCCTCCAGATATCTCAAAAATGGTATGGACGCTGAGCTAGGATTCGGTCGGGAACGATATCGGAGCCCACGGTTCGGCTTAACGTTAATGCGAATACGTCGGCAGATCCAGCCCTGCGCAGGGCCTTCGCACACTCATTCACTGTGGTACCAGTCGTAAAAACATCGTCGATCAGAAGAATGCGCTTGTTGACGATCGCACCGGGGTGTCGGACGGCAAACGCGCGACGAAGGTTTTTTTGACGGCTTTTTCGGGACAATGTAGTCTGGGCCGGCGTAGGCGCGGTTCGGACCAAATTGGTATATGCCACCGGAATATCGAGGCTACGCCCGATGTGATCGGCAAGAAGCAAAGACTGATTGAATTCTCGTTCACGGAGTCTACGAATGTGCAGAGGCACTGGTATGATCACATCAACGGAATTGAGTGGAGGAAGTCGGGCGATCATGAGGGCGGCAAGTGGAGCCGCCAGAGAAACTTTGCCCTGGTACTTGAAGAGGCGGATGGCATGCTGGAGTGGAGGCATATAAGGGTACAGAGTCCAGGCCTTCGTATAGGAAGGCGGACGTTCAACGCAGGGTTGACAGACATGGTTTGGGCTGTAGGTTGTGGCAATGGAAGAAGGGAAGGGGCGGTCACAACGGGCGCATCGAGCGTCAGACATGAGAGAAATCGCGCTCCAGCAGTCAGAGCAAAAATGGGGGATCGGATCATCTGTCAGAAGCGAGCTGCAATTTGAACAATGAACAGGAAGAAAGAACCTCATTGCACGGCGCACGAGCCCTGGGATCCATTCTGAAACATGATTGGGCATTGATAGCCTTCGATCGTTACTTGTCCCGTCACTCTTTATGGCGAAGAGCCTGATAGTGTCAAGGTTGTCGGCCTTTGATTTATTGTGCTATAGGAGTGAGGGTGACCGGGCACGAGGCGATCGTCATCGGAGAGAGCGGGCTTACCGATGGTGACATTGAGGCAACTCTCAAAAACTTATTCGCGCGGAGAAGCCATGGTCACGGCTTTGCGCGATGTGAATTTAGAGATTAAGCCCGGCGAATTCTGCGCATTCGTGGGGCCCAGTGGCTGCGGAAAAAGTACGCTTCTGAACCTTGTTGCGGGGTTGGACCTGCCTACATCGGGGGAGATTGTGCTGGATGGACGGTCCACCTACAACCTGACCAGCTACGAATGGACGAAGATTAGACGGGAAACAATCGGGATTGTGTTCCAAGCCTTCCATTTGGTTCATGGTTTGACGGCTGAGGAGAACATCGCGCTGCCCTTGATGTTGCGTGGGGAGAACGGGCAGGAGACAGCAAAACGAGTAGAGGACATGTTGGACAGGGTGGGGATGAGCCACCGTCGCCGCCATCGACCAGCCGAATTGTCCGGCGGGGAGCAACAAAGAATCGCGATTGCACGGGCGTTGGCGCATGGACCTCGTCTCCTCTTGGCTGATGAACCGACGGGAAATATCGATTCTCATCAAGGAGCAGGTATTATGTCGCTTATTCGTGAGCTCGCGATATCCGGAGGGCAAACGGTACTGCTGGTTACTCACAGCTTGCAGGCCGCGCAGGCCGCTGACTATGTGTGGACCATGCGAGATGGGCACTTGGTCTCCCGCACTGAGCGTATGACCGAACTGGTAACTCCGTGACCGACCTTTCCACAACGATAGCCGGCGTGACATTTCCCAGCTGTTTCATGAATGCGTCGGGAGCACTCTGTGTCACACGGGACGAACTTGAGGCATTAGGGAAATCCGGTGCCGGGGCGATCGTTACGAAGTCGATGACGATCGAGTCACGCCAAGGAAACCCAACGCCACGGTATTACGGATTTCCCGGAGGATCGATCAATTCGATGGGACTCCCCAACCTGGGCTATCGGGCCTACGCCGAGTTGATCCCTCACCTCAAGCGGTTCGGAAAGCCCGTCATAGCAAGCGTTGCCGGACTCGGGGAGGAAGACTTTCCGACAATCGCGGAAGCGATCAATGCAGCCCAGCCGGATCTCATTGAGGTCAATCTATCTTGTCCGAATATTCCAGGCAAGCCTCAAATCGGCTACGATCCGGAAACTTCTGAGCGGGTCCTTAAGAAGGTTCGGCCTCTTATCACGGTTCCGATGGGAGTGAAGCTGCCGCCGTACTTTGACCCGGCGCATCATGAGGTCATGGGGAAGGTAATTGGACGTTGCGGAGTCGACTTCCTCAACATGATCAATTCAGTGGGCAACGGCTTGGTTGTCGATCCGGAACAGGAAACCGTCGTCATTAAACCTAAAGGAGGATTCGGCGGGTTGGGCGGACGACTGATCAAGCCCGTGGCATTGGCGAACGTCCGCGCGTTCTATAAATGTTTTGATGGGAAGATTCCGATCATCGGAACCGGAGGAATCGTTGAGGGGATCGACGCATTCGAACATTTCCTCTGTGGGGCCTCGGCGGTTCAAATTGGGACGGTGTTGGTGGAGGAAGGGCTGGATGTTTTCGGCCGGCTGGAAGCGGAATTGACCGCTGTCTTGACAAGAAAAGGATACCGGTCGATTTTGGAATGCCGGGGACGGCTCAAGGAATTATGAGCCTATTTATTGCCGAAGTTGCGGGGCAGCAGGTGTTGTTGTAGAGCCTGACGCAGGAGTTGGGCGACGTTCCGAACATTGAGCCGGCGCATCAAGTTGAAACGATGGACTTCGACCGTCCGGACGCTGATATCCAGTGATGCGGCGATTTCGCGATTGGTGTGACCCAGCGCGACCAATCGGAGGATCTCGCGTTGGCGGGGAGTAATATGCGGAGAAGATTTGGGACGGTGTTCCATTCGGTGGTGCAAAAGCGCGGCGGTGTTTTTGTTTCTTGCCATCTGTACTCCTCTCAGAAGTTGTGTAGTCAGTCTAGCAAACGACCGGAAATGTGTAAACGAAACTACTGATATATGCCGAGCGTGCGACCACGTAGATGGGGACTGCTACACTCTCTCCCAGTTGGAAGTTTCTCACACGTTAAATGCCTGCCTTTTTAAGGGCGTTACTCCTTCTCCTCACCTCTCATGTCCGGCAATGGCCGTTACGCACGCTGCTGACAATCGTCGGAGTGGCTCTTGGAGTGTCGGCCTCCGTAGCCGTACGGAGCGCCAATGTCGATGTGCTACGGTCCTTTGAGCAGGCGGTCATGACAGTGGCTGGGCCGACCACCTTGGAAGTGTCCGGAGGTGAGACCGGGCTTGATGAACAAGTCATTACACGGGTACGAACCATCGCCGGCGTCACGTCTGCATCGCCGGTGATTCTACAGACGGTCGTTCGCATGAGGGGAGAGCAAGCCGACCAAGCTGTACAAGTGGTAGGTCTGGATCTTCTGGCCGAATTCAATACACGCGGGTTTCTCCTGAGCCAACCGGCGACGGAAAGTCGGCTGATGAATATGATCCAACCCGAAGCGGTGTTCGTGGGAGCGAAATTGGCCGCTGAGTGGAATCTATCGGTCGATGATCAGGTCGATCTCGTGATTGGACCGAAGCGGTGTATCTGTCGGGTTGCAGGGATTCTTCAAAATGAGTCGGATCGAACCTCATCGTGGGAACGCATGGCCGTCATGGATATTGCGGCCGCACAAATTACGTTTGGGATGGTCGGAAAGGTGGATCGAATCGATATCGTGACCGACGAAAAAACGGCCGTCGAAGACGTGGCACAGGACCTACGGACTGTTCTGCCGCCCCATCTGACGGTGGAGAGACCGGCAAACCGGACGAGACAGGTCGAGCAAATGGTGCGCGCCTTCCGTCTCAATCTGACGGTGTTGAGCTGGGTCGGACTGTTGGTCGGGATGTTCCTGATTTACAACACCATGGCATTTGCCGTCGCTCAGAGGAGACGGGAAATCGGAATTTATCGGGCTGTCGGGATGACTCAGTCTCGGGTGGCGATTCTGTTCTTGATGGAAGCGGGATTATTCGGATTTTTGGGAGGAATCGCCGGAAGCGTAGCAGGGGTGATACTCGCTCAAGAGCTTGTGGCTCTACTCAGTCGAACTATTTCGGATCTCTATGCCCCGGTAGGTGTCAGCGAGGGAGGGCTATTCTGGGCCGGCCAATTCTGGAGAATCATGCTCGAAGGAATTTTGATCGGGTGCGTCGTGTCCATGATCGGTGCCGTCGGTCCAAGCCTGGATGCCAGCCGCACGGCGACTGTACGGGCGTTGGCTCCCGGTGACTATGAAGCGAGTCAGCAGTTACGCGTGGGGATGCTTGCCGTGATGGGACTGAGCTTGCTCGCTGTCGCTGGACTCTTGAGCCTTCCTGGACCGATAGGCGAGGTTCCTGTCTTGGGTTATGCAGCTACATTATGTCTACTGGCAGGGTTGGCCTGTTTGGCCCCGATCTGTGTGACCGGATGGCCTCGCCGCCGCCAATACATGGGACTTGAAGGGGGAGTACAGGGAGTCATGAGGGGGATCGCGGTAGAGCATGCATCGCGCAGTCCAGGCCGCAACGGAGTCACCGTTTCTGCCTTGATGGTGGGATTGGCGATTATGATCGGCGTGCTTGTCATGGTGCGAAGTTTTCGACATACGGTTGAAGTATGGGTGACCGACACGGTGCTGGCTGATCTGGTCGTGGCACCTTCGATGTGGTTACGGGGCACGGAGATCGGGAGCGCCGGCCGAAGTCTCCCGCCCGCATGGTTGAACATCCTGTCCTCCATCCCTGAAGTGGCGGCGGTCGACAGTTATCGTGACGTACGGGTGGAAGTGAATGGTCAACGGGTGGCTGTCGTATCGCGGGATCTGCGGTTGCATGCTCAATGGAGCCGGTACCTCGTGCGCAACGGCGATTCTTCGGAACAGCTCAGACGGGCAGCCGATATCCGTGGTCTCCTCGTTTCTGAGGTGTTGGCCGACCGGCTTGGCGTGGAGGAGGGATCGACACTTGAAATTATGACGCCGAGCGGTCCTGAGCGATTCCCGATCGTAGCCGTGTTCTATGACTACTCGACGGACGGGGGCAAGCTCCTCATGGATCGGGCGCTCTACCAGTCGCTCTGGCACGATGATCTGGTCACAGTATTTCCGGTGTACTTGAGCCCTGGATCAAGCATCGATCGTGTGAGAGAAAGGATCACAGAACAACTGAGCGGCGCAGCCGGCGGTGGGCTTCCGCCGCTTGTGATCAGTAACACTGAGTTACGGAAAGAAATTCTTGAAATCTTTGATCGCACATTTCTTCTGACATACGTTCTGGAGGCCATCGCTGTCGTGATTGCCATGCTCGGGATCGTCAATACGCTGGTCACGTCTGTCCTCGAACGTCGCAGGGAATTTGCGACCCTACGGGCCATCGGCGGCAGCGCGGAGCAAATTCGACAGCTTGTATTATGGGAAGCAGCCTATCTCGGTGTGATCGGGATTGCATTGGGTCTTATCGGCGGAGGCTTGCTGTCTCTGTTGCTGATCAAGGTGATCAATAAGCAATCGTTCGGATGGACGATTCAGATGATTGTTCCGATCGGCGCGCTCATTCAGGCCGTGGTGCTTGCGGTCATTGCCACCTTGGTGGCGGGCTACTTTCCTGCCCGCTGGGCGGCACGGCAACCGGTCATAGACGGGTTACGGGAAGAATAGTAGCAGCGGTTCATCTCGATTCGTCATGCGGTTTTGGCATCTCACCCGTGTTTATCCAGTAACGTCTGTAGATCTTCTGGAATCGGCATGGATTTGAATGGCGGCACTCGCGCACCGCCAGTATTGCCAATCGGTACCCAGATCCGTGAGAACAGGAGGGCTCCTACAATCCGAGGAATTTGACCGGCGATCTCCACAACATCCCGCCGTCGCAAGCCAACCTTCAACATCCACCAATGTGTTCTCGCATGTTCGATCGGAAACAATTGTCCCAAGATATGCGCCCGCTCGAGGTGGGAAAATGCGAGTTGCAGATCGCCAGCCTCATACTGACCGATTGCCGCCGTCATTTCAGCATCATAAGCTCGTCGAAGCTCGGGGTGCATATCGTTTTCCCAGGACGGGTCTAATCTCCGTCACTGTACCTGAGGAATGGATGAGAAAGTAGGATGCCAACGGAAGAACGGCGGGATGGAAAATATTGGAGGTGTCTACCCGAAACGCCAGTAACGATACTACGGTGAAGAGTCGGCAGTACGCGCGAAGTGCGGCTTGGTGGCGGTGAACCACTTTAAGCATTATTTTGGAACCGCGCCCTTTAGAGTGCCGCTGAGAATTAAGGGAGGAAAGGTGGCGTGATGTAGGAGCAACCAGGGATTGAACGAGCAACTGCATAACCAATCACCCATCACCTACTCCTAAAGCGGCACACTCTGCCAACTAGAACCTATCTCAAAATTAACCATCGACGTTTCGAACGAATGAAAGCGTAGGACACTGAGAAATTGACACGCGCATTTTCAACCAAATTCGATCTTTTGCCATGCGTGAGACCATGTTGTGCAAGACCGACTGTCTCGAAAATCGATTTTGAGATAGGTTCTAATCCCAGCAAGCACAAACATGGATTCAGATACCTGCTGCTGAACTGTGGCTGGTTGCAAGCTGATAGTGCAATCCGGACGGCTCATGTCCGCTAAGTCGTGCGGGCTCACTGGGCGAATTCGATCTTTCTGATGAAGGATTTGGCGATGCCGGTGCCATTCGCATTGGCCGTGTCGATGGCGAGAGCGATACCACTAATGTCCGGAGTCTCTCTGCCGAAAACTTGCCGGAACGTGTCGGCAAACGGAAAGTCAGTCTCAACGGTCGCACCCAATTGCGGCCGCTCGACGCAGATGAAGCGACCGCTGGCGTGATAGTAGCGCCCCTTGAAAGGTTTGTTCGTCGCTTCGGTTTCACAGAGATAGAGGGCGAGGAAATAGGGGCTGTCAGGAATTAAAAGTGACCCGCTTGAGTGGCGCTCCCTGCCGAAGAAAATGTAGACCATAATCGCTTCGGCGCGGGCTCCCTGTTCATAGGAGGCGCCGGAAGGAAATGCGTCAACACCCCATTCGATGCGCACGCGCGAATAGTCTCGGACATCCATTTCGTTGAGGAGCAGGCCGGAGGCGCGCGCTTTCGTCTCGAGTGCGATGGCGCTCGGCGAGGCTGAATACACAACCCTTCGAGCGTTTCTCGCGTCTTGTCTCGGCTCGAAGCCTTTTGAGCTGAGCCAGTTCAGAACAGACCCGCCTGAAAATCCGGAGAAATTCACACCTTGTTCCAACCTGTCCGCCGAGCGAGCCGAGTCAACCGATACAGTCATCGCCAAAGTGGCGATCACACAAATTGTGAGCCAATGCTTGCCTGCCATACGCTTCCCTCCAGTCGTGTAGCCTCGCAGGGAAGCGTATTGTAGGAGAGTGCCTATAGGGGTCGCAAGGAACGCCGGTTTCTTTCTAGGTAGGCTTCTTTGGCTAAGAAGTCTGCCTTGATGCACAGATTGCATATGGCGGTGCCTCAAGGTGCCACTGCGAATCGAAGGGAGTAAGGCGGCATGAGTACGAGTAAAGCCGGTCCCCCGTTCGACAATGTTGGTGTATTCATGCGGTTTGGTGGCGGTGACCCGGATCGAACGGGTGACCCGCGGCTTATGAGTCCGCTGCTCTGCCAACTGAGCTACACCGCCACAACGTCAGAAGAAACCAGATGATAGCCGAAGACTGAGGCCGGTGTCCACCGAGTGGATTTGGATTGGGAATAGCTCCACCATGTCTGGATGAAGTTGCTCGAAACCTGGTATGGTCCTCCGGCTGAGATTGAAAAGGAGCGGGATGTCGATCGGAGACCATCGTGCAGTGGTCATCACGGGAGCTTCCACCGGAATTGGAGCGGCCTGCGCGCTGCATCTTGATCGATTAGGGTTCGCCGTTTTTGCAGGGGTGCGGAAATCGGAAGACGGCGTCGCCCTTCAGAAGGCAAGTTCCGATCGGCTGGTTCCTTTGGAACTCGATGTGACGGATCTCACAACCATTCAGAAATCTCACGCCGTCGTTTCGGAGGCGACAAAAGAGCGCGGATTATTCGGACTCATCAACAATGCCGGAATTGCCGTGGTGGGGCCGCTTGAGGCCGTACCGATTTCCGACCTTCGTCAGCAGCTCGAAGTCAATGTCATCGGACAGGTGGCAGTCACTCAGGCGTTTCTTCCATTAGTCAGGCAGGCACGGGGACGGATCGTCAACATGGGTTCCATTGCGGGACTCTCGACGATGCCGCTTATGGGCCCTTATTCAGCATCGAAGTTCGCGCTCGAAGCGATTACCGATGCACTGCGCTTGGAGGTCCAGCAATGGGGTATCCATGTCTCCATAGTTGAGCCGGGCGCGATCGCCACGCCGATCTGGAACAAGTCGACGATAGAGGCAGCTGAGAGAGAGGCTGCTATAGAGACCGAACTTCGAACGCTCTATAAGCCCGTTGTGGCCGCCGTGAGGAAGGTCGTCGGGGAGGCATCGAAGCGAGCGATCTCGCCTGATGCGGTAGCAAAAGTGGTTGAGGATGCGTTGACCGCGTCAACTCCAAAAACTCGGTATCTCGTTGGAACCGATGCAAAGCTTCGCGCGTTTATGGTGAGACTTCTTTCCGATCGGATATCAGACCGAATGCTGACGTGGATCTTAAAGCTTCCGCGCTGAGCGACCAGCTCGATTGGTGCCTAGCCCTTCCAAGGTGAGAAGCGCCGTTCTTTTTCCGGATGCAAGTATTCAAGAGATAGAACGCGGATCCGAAGCAGATCGCTGCGCCGGTTATGGCATGCCGACCGTCTTGACTGAAGCATGACGCTTTTCATGTTGGGAATGTTGAATATTTGTTGCGGGTGGAAGCTTGATCGAATTTTGATTGAGGTTCAAGGCAATCTCATGTAATCAGAGAGTTAAGCAGGTATCCATGTGTGAATTCCTGCCAAAAGACCGTGAGAAATCAGGCGGTGAGTATGTGTGTGCGCTGTGTTCAGCGTCTCGGAGCGATGACGCTTGTCGTCGCCACGGTGTCGCTCAACTGGACTTCAGAAGCTTCCGCCGTTCGCCCATTCGTGACCGACGACGCACGGATTGTCTACAAGGGGCAACTGGAGGTAGAGTCCTTTGCCGGCGTGGCATTCGCGAACGGCAGCAGTCCGGTCGTAGAAGCTCGCTCCATTCAGGGTATGTCGCTGACGGACCGGTTCGAAGTGATTGCCGGGGGATTCGGGTTCACCTATCAAGATGGTCAAGCACGTCCGCTCGACATGCTCATCCAGCCGAAGTACGTCATCCACCGATCGTTCGGGATCATTCCCTCGATATCGGTCGCTGCGGCATCGCTCTTTCCGCTCAGCGGAAACAAGCAGCACTGGGATTCGTATACGATGGCGCATATCAGTTGGTTTCTGTTTACGCCCCGGAACAGTACGGATCCCTACGATAATGATTTGGCCATCCATGTGAACCTTGGGACCAAGAATCGATACGACGCCGGCCCTGCGACGTATCAGATGAAGTTCTATTGGGCGGCTGGTTTCGAGGTGATCACCTTCTCGCGCGAACTGCGGTTTCTTGCTGAGACATTCAACGGCGATCCCTTTGGGTTCGAGGAGAAGTTTCCAGCGTATCAAGCGGGGTTCCGTTGGTACAGGACGCCGAGCATGCAGTTTGATTTTGTCTTTCGAGGCATTCGGAACACCACGGAAGATGTCCGCCTGGTTGCGGGAGGAGGTGGCTTGCCGGAAGAATGGAACTATACCATTCAGATGGGGTTTCGATTTCTTATCGATGTCTTTCGCTAGTCAATGGAGGTGTGAGAGTGAATCGCACAGTGATGATTCGATGGATCTTTGCGATAGTGATAGGCACGGTGGGTCTGTCCGGATGCGGATTGGATGGTGTGACTGGAACTCTCATTCGAGTGGATGGGGAATGGTACAGCATTCGAACACCCAAAGGAGAAGAGTTCCGGATACATGTCGACGCCCATTCAAGGAAAGATGCCGTCGAAACGGGCGACGCGGTGCACGCCTATATCACCAAAGAGGGCCACGCAGAATTTGTTCAGAAGCTCGACTAGCGAGTTGGCTGGGAGCTTGAAGGCTCAGCCGACGAAATCCGGATTGAGGCGAGTCAGAGGTTTTACGGAGAGGGCCTTAATCTCGTTATAGACGATCGTACGGCCGACTTGTCTGAGGCGACTGAAGACACCCTCGACAATCACTTGATCACCTTCGTGGACTTCCAGCTGCCCAAGGCTCACAACTTTGAGAGTGCCGGCCTGGTCCTGGAGTAAGAATCCATAGGCGGGCTGTCCCAGGCGATTGGTCGCCAACTGTACGTTCATGACCTTTCCCGTGACCATGACGTCTTGATGATCATATTGCTCCGGGTGCGCCAAGAGCTCCGCGATTTCAATTATGCCGGCAGCAGCAGCCGGAGTAGTCGTGCTGATTGATCCAGTCGAGAACGAACCGGCGGACATGAGCAGTAGAAAGCCAACAATGAAGGCGACGAATACCCGTGGGATAGACGATTGTCTAGTCATCATTGGGAGTAATTATACCGAACTGTCGGTAATTGGCAACCATGAAAGATTACCATTTGTCGGAAGCTCTGCCGCTGTTATCTTCTCCGGTAAAACTACGAAGAATGTGCTGCTGCAGCTCCGTCAGTTCGGATTGACCCGCGTCATTTTGACTTGCGACCGACTCCGATTCTTTTGAAATCGGCGTCGTGCGTGTGAGGAGTTCTTCATCCAGCGCCTCGTCACCGGCGTCCAGATCTTTTTGTATGGAGACCAGCCGTTGGAGTCCGAACAATGTCCGAGTCGTTTCACTGTGCATGGCGTTGGAACTGGCTCCGAACACGAGAGAATTCCAAAATTTCGTTTCAGCGGCTTCCGGTATTCGGATCAGGGCATAGGCCGACAGTTTTTCGAGCAACGCCGACTCAGTCCGTTCGAGACCATCATAGGTAGCTATCGACCGTTCGAGCGGGGTGCGCGAGAGAACCTGCATGGTTTCATTCCAGAGGTCAAGGGAGATTCTGTTGGCCGGTTCCACCGCAACGTCGGAGCATTTGGTTTGGAGGACGGTGAGATACTGCGCCAAGAACTTCACCTTGCGGGCGGCCAAGGTACCGGCCGGGATTCCCCAGATATGGCCGATCTCATGATCGGCCAAGGTTGTACGATCCGACGTTTGCTGCTCACGCTGCGCCAGGTCCAGGCGCTTCTTGAACCGCTCGGCAAAGCGAAGCTGCGTCTGCATCTCAACGACCAACCGATGCTTCTGGTATTCCTCTGCGGAGATCTCATTTCTATCCCAGCTTTCCTCCAGTAGCCGCAAGGTCGTCGATGGGACGGCGGAACGAGCTTGCGCGGTGAGCCGTTCGATGGTTTCTGAAGACACTCCACGCGCGGTCAGCAGTGCGGCAGCCCGCGCGGCCAGCGCGCTCGCCATGTGAGCCTGCTTGGTCAGTGCGACACACTGAAGCCATGTTCGTTCTCGGCGAAGTCGCGCGCGCCGCCGGTATTCATTCCGGCGTTCGAGCATCGCCGTGATCGATTCTTGGGTCATCGTCGTGACAGGTTTTTTGCCGGACACACATCGAGGGTCCGGCCTGTCCGACACCATATAGAGGATTTCCTCGTGCGTGACGTCCAGGTACTGAATCAGCAAGAGCCTCAGGATGATCCGGCCTTGGATCGGTAGACCGGCGATCACTTCTTCGATCTTCTGGGCGGTTAGAGGCTCGGTCGCGAGAGTGTGTGCCATGATATTGAATGAAGTGTTTAGGGCTGAATCCGGTTGAGAGCGAGTCTCCTCGCCCGATCGGGCTTCCGGCTATTCGGCATCAATTCAACGCGCGTTACGCAGTTCCGGTTCGTTGTTGTTCCAATTGGAGCGCCACATATTCGCGAATGTCTTGGATGGTACCGCTGACGAACAGTTCTCGTGGGATTTCTACCCGCACAAGCTGGGAAGGATCGACACCTCGATCTTTGGCATACAGTTCATCGATGTAGAGGCTCACCGAGCCATCAGGAAAACGCAGCGCGTAGAGAGCGGTGGTATCAGCCATGGGTACTCCGACGAATAACATTGTAGAGGTAACACAGGCCTCGTCAAACTGTCAAAGGCGGCATACCAAGCACTGCGAGAGCCGGCCGAGTCTTGGCAGGGCTATCGAAAGCAGGGGGACAGGGGCGTGACCCGATGAGTTCATTGCCGATAAAAACAAAGGGTCTCCGGTCGTTACGACCGAAGACCCTAGGACTGCTCTGATTCGGATAGCTAGCCGCCGAGGGTGTCGAGAGTTTCTTTGAGGCTCTTGCGGATGCAGGTGAAAATCGGAGTGTCCCGCAGGGTATACCGCGATCCCTCCGTCTCCCGCAGCGCCATCACCAAGTCCAGGAAATCCTCCGGCTTGTCGCTTTCAAACGCCACGACCCATTCCTGATCGTCCAAACCAAACGAATACGTCGTGTTCAGCTTCACGGACGGAAACCGATGCCCGACTTCGATGTGCTCGTCCATCATGCCTTGACGGGCCGCCTTCGTCAGCAGAAACCACTCTCGTGTCTTGAGAAAGGGGTACACAAAGATGTACTTGCTCTTTCCCGGCACCACGGTCAGGCGTTTCCCTTCCTGTCCCGCGTGTGAGTGGTGATCGACATAGACGGATCGTTTGGTCAGCGCCAAGTAAGAATATGGGGTAGAGAGATACTGTCCGAGGCCTGAGGCGAGGATCTTGGTGCCCATGTCCTGGAACAGGTCGAGGTCGTAGCTGATCCGCCACAGCATGAGGTCGCAGTCCCCCCGGATGCCGATGGTGGAATAGGGGACCACGAGCACTTTGCCGTTGAAATCCTCCACGGCCCGCATGAACTCTTGTTTACCCTGGGTGCGTACATCCTCCGGTAAGCGCCGCCAGGCCGGGTCCACTTTATAAAAAACAAAGTTTACGTACTGGCGCCGAGGCGTCGGTGTGGCAGCAGGAGTATCCGGGGTCGACATTCAAAGCTCCTTTAATAGATTAAAAAGGAAACACTTCCGCATTTTTTCTTCGTTTAGCATTTCCCCTTTAGTCTTGTCAACGGGAGAGCCAGGCAGGTACTGGTAAAGTTTCAACCGAGCAACCCCACGATTTCATCCAGTGACCAAACGTGATCGGATACCCCTGCTTGCATGGCCGGGGTGACTCTCAGCGTCGAATGAATCCGAGCAAAGTTGTAGTACATGAAATAGAGGGCCAAGGCATACCGATGATTCTCTACCTTTTTGCTATGCGCGTTCGTCAGCCTGGTAAACCGCCTCATCCCCATCCGAATCTGTAAGTTCATCCGTTCGGCATAGCTGGTCGAGATATGCTCTGAATCGGGATTACCTGCAATCCGATGGGTCTTGGTCCCGCAACACTGAGCAGGGCTATACCTCGTGGTCACGCCTTCCTGGGGAGGCATCGCGTACAGCTTTTCCAGCATGGCATAATCCACGTCCGCGCCGAAGGCTCCTTCCACGGCTCGCAAATAGGCTTTGTGTCCATCTGTGGTGAGTTGCACTCGATGGGCTAGACGTGAGGCTAAGTCATCGATGAATTTTACGGCATAGGGGACGCTACGCTCTCCGACAAGCCAGGAGATCATGAGCTTGGTATCCGCGCAAATGGCTGTCCACGTCCACACGCTGCCAAAGCCGAACTTACCTTTCATTTCTTCGGAGAGATTCTTATCCTTGGCAAAACAGAATGACCATATTTCATCGGCCTGCACACGCTTACAAGGGAGATGGCGGAGCTTTTCATCCTGATATTTCGCGCATGCCGTTCCAAGATCGGCGAGCAACTTTAGAATTGTCGGCTTTGAAACACCAGTCATTCGAACCACGCTATTGACGCTTGCGCCTTCCACTAGAGCCGCTACAACCTGCGCCCGCCGTTTCTTGTCTAGCTTGTTCATATGCCCTCCATCAGATGGACGTATTTTATGCTTGCACCAGCAAGCATGTCAATGATAAAGTACATGCATGCTCAGGCAAGCATTTAATTAAAAGGAGGGGCATATGGAGGACAGAAGGGATCAGGTTACGGAAGCCGCTCAAGCGCTTTCCGAGCTTGGGGCAGCCAAAGGTGGCAGGGCGCGAGCAAAAAAACTCTCACCTGACGAGAGGAGTGAGATAGCAAGGCAGGCTGCGGAAGCTCGTTGGTCTACAGATCGGAAGGCACAGCACCTCATCAGGGCTACACATGAAGGAGAGTTGCCGCTCGGAAATCTTAAGATACCTTGCGCAGTAACAGAGGATGGAACGCGCCTTCTAACTCAGCACGGTTTTTTAATGGCGATTGGCCGCTCTGGGAAGCCAGCCGGTGGACGCGGATCAGGATTCGAAAAGGTGGCACCTTTTTTAGACCTAGACAACCTTAAACCCTTTATTTCTAAAGACTTAGAAGCTTCGACATATCCCATACAATTTAAGGCTCGTCGTGGGAAAGCTTGGGGGTTTCGAGCGGAGCTTTTGCCGCAAGTATGCGAGGTTTATTTAAAAGCAAGGGATGCTGGAGTGCTTCTGAAACATCAGGAAAAGTTTGCAAGGGCCTGCGATGCGCTCATCAGAGCCCTCGCCCACGTCGGAATTGTTGCTCTAGTCGATGAAGCTACCGGGTATCAGGAGGTACGAGACAGAAAAGCGCTACAGGCAATTCTAGATGCGTTTTTGAGGAAGGAATTAGCCGCTTGGGCAAGCTGTTTCCCCAACGAATTCTATAAGGAAATGTTCCGTTTGCGGGGTTGGGAGTGGGCTACTATATCTTCGAAGCGTCCGCGTATGGCAGGTAAATTAACGAAGGACATCGTGTATTCGAGGCTTGCACCTGGCATCTTGCAAGAGCTGGAAGAGCGCAACCCAGCAAATGAGAACTGGTACAGAAAGGCTCGCCATCACCAATGGTTAACGCAAGATGTAGGCCACCCATCACTTGCCCAGCACCTTCACGCGATTCTTGCCTTTATGAAAGTGTCGAAAACCTGGGAGCAGTTTTACCAAATGCTCAACAAGGCTTTTCCGAAGCGGGGAGACACACTAGAGCTTCCCTTTATGGCCGACCCTTCTTCTTAGTGCGTTTAGGCTTTGAGGTCAGCGGCTCCCCAATGGCTGCTTCCACGACTGAGCGAGCCAGCTTCATGGGGTCGGATGGATTCTTGGCGGGCAGTTTCTTTCTCTTGGCTTTCGGCTTTGGCATAGCGCCATCATGCCAGAGCCGGTACGCCTTTCGCTAGCCCCTCAGAATTCAAACTTTACCAGTACCGCCAGGCATTCATTGACAGGCCACAAAGGTTCTGTTACTCGCAGTCCTATGAAGTCTCCTGCGTACGGGTCCATGTGGATAGCGGTGCTCTGGACCTGTGGCTTCGTGTCCCCATCCGCCGCGATTGAGGTGCAGCCGGCACAGGCACAAGTTCAGCGGTCACTCGATCGAGGGAAAGAGGCAGCGGTGCAGCGTCAAGCTCCCGAAACGTTTTATACTCGATTTGGAAGTGGCGATGGCCTGCATCCAGGTGGATTTCTTGTCACGAAACTCGGCGGATTGTCGGTCCTGGCAACACACATGGCCTTACGAGGACTTGAACCGAGCGCAGCCGATATTGCACAAGTGACTGAGGCTCCGACGATGCTCGTGAGCACGGTGATCCTTGGGGATAGCCCTTCATTTGCTGTAAACAGTTATATCCTACTTGATCAAGAGAGAAGGGTAGTCAAGCCTGCCACCGTGCGGGTCGATGGCCAAGCCAGTCGGAGTTCGGCATGGCCCAAGTCTCCAAAATTTCTGGCAAAAGTCGTAGCCACCTTCAGATATGCCGATTTCGATCCGAGTGCACTGACGACCATCACGGTATTTCCCGGGACCGGCGGCGAGGTTCACTTCTCGCTCAATTTCGCTGAAATCGATTAGTTGATGATAAGGACATCGGCAACACGTATATACACTGCGGAAACGATTGCGATTGGTTCGGAGTTGCTCGTGGGAGGCCGTTCCGACAGCAATTCACTGTTTATCGCAGAGGCCTTGGCTGCGATCGGCATCGAGGTCAGGTTCAAGACCATCGTTGGAGACGATCAGTCGGATATTGCCGGAGTTCTGATGACTGCCTGTCGTCGGGCCGGGGTCGTGATCATGACCGGAGGCTTAGGTCCCACGATGGACGATTGCACCAGGGAAGCCGTCGCGTCGGTAACCGGCTTCCGGCTGGCTCGCCGCCAAGAAGCGTTTGAGAGCATGAGGGCCAGGTTGGCTCAATGGGGGCGAACACCGAATCGCGGACAATTGCGGCAAGCCTTGATCCCGTCACGGGCTACGGTATTGCCGAACCCGGTCGGGTCCGCACCCGGATTTGCACTGACATGGCGGAATGCGCACGTGATCGCCCTGCCGGGTGTCCCGGGCGAGATGCAGGCCATGATGCAGGAATCGGTCATTCCGTTCTTGGCGGATCAACTCGACCGAGCGAAGGGGGAACGTTCCCGTCCTATCACACGATTGATCTTCCATACCTGGGGATTGCCGGAGTCCGATGTGAATACAAAGCTGCAGGGACTCATACAGAAACGGACGCCGGTTGCGTTAGGACTTCTGGCCTCACCGACGGGAGTACTGGTGTCGCTTACGACCAGGGCTCATCGATCGACCAAAGAAGCCGTTCTCCTGTCATTGGCGGAAGGGGTCCGTACGAGATTGCACGAATGGATCTGTGCAGAAGGGCAGGACACGTTGGAAGAAGTGGTCGGTCGGTTGCTCCGACGGCAGAAACTCACTGTCGCAGTAGCCGAGTCGTGCACGGGGGGGCTCATTGGTTACCGGCTCACACAAGTACCGGGATCTTCAGCCTATGTCGATCGCGGGGCGCTCTGCTACAGCAACCAAGCAAAGACCGACATGCTTGGTGTACCGACACGTCTTATCGAGCAACATGGAGCGGTCAGCCGAGAAGTGGCCGAAGCCATGGCCAAAGGGATGCGAGAACGCGCGTGTGTGTCTGTGGCATTGAGCGTCACGGGCATCGCCGGGCCGGGCGGTGCGACAGAGACCAAACCCGTCGGGTTGGTCTACATCGGGCTTGCTGGTGGCGGTGATGACGTCATGGCAAAGGAGTTTCGGTTTCACGGCGATCGGTCCGTCATTCGACAGCGTGCTGCTCAGGCGGCCCTCGATATGCTTCGTCGATGGCTCATCGTCCGAGGGGAGGCATGATACGGACTTTTCTTGCCGTGGAATTGGGAGCCGAGCTGCGCAGCCAGATCACGCTGGTTCAACAAGACTTGAAACAGCGACTCGGCCATGAATCCTCAAAAGACATCCGGATCACCTGGGTGCAGCCGTCATACATTCACCTGACGATGAAGTTCCTCGGTGACACAGGCGAGCACTTGATCGAGTCCTTGCGTGAGGCCGTCGAACGAACAATCTCTAGCCGTGGAGCTGTCCATATACCAATCGAGCGGCTCGGTGTATTCCCCCGTCTTCAACAACCACGTGTGCTTTGGGTCGGTCCATCGGAGCAGTGGGAGCAGGGTGATGACGCGAAACAATTAGCGGCACTGCATCGTGCCGTGGAGGATTGTTGCCGATCGGTCGGCTTCGCACCGGAAGGCAGGCCGTTGAGTCCACACTTGACGCTTGCACGGGTCAAGGAAGGTGAGCGCCACGTCGGCCAGGCTCTGGCCAAGAGCGGTGCCATGGACCGGCCTATTTCATTGGGCTTGCTGGCGGTGGAATCGATCGTGCTGATGAAAAGTGAACTGCGACCGACAGGATACGTGTACACAAAGTTGTGGGAAGTGAGAACGGGTGGTAACTGCAGCGATGATGTAACATGAATCACGCACACCGGCTCCCGAATTTATCTACACCGCGCACGTCATGGTTCGAGGAGCGGAATCAGCGCCTGGTGGCCTTGCTTATGGGCCAAATCCACCGGACGTTCGCCCGATGACATTCTGGCATTCTTATCCGCTCCGTGCTGCAGCAGCAGGGTGATGATCGCTTGATCGCCTCGATACGCCCCGACATGCAACAGTGTCACTCCACCTATTCGCGCTTGGGCGTTCACATCCGCTCCTTTCTCTAAGAGGAGCGTCACCACATCCCGCTGCCCTTCTTGTGCCGCGATGAAGAGCGGCGTGACGCCGTCCTGTCTTGCAGGATTCACTGCTGCTCCCTGTTCCAGCAGAAGAGCCACCACGTCTCGATGCCCATTCTTTGCCGCCAGGTAGAGCGGCGTCATCCCACGCTCATCAGCCGCCTGTGCGTTGACGCCCTGCCCAAGGAATGTCTCCACTCGGAGAAGATTCCCCTCCGCTGCGGCCAGTCGTAGCTTCTCCTCAGGCGCAGTCGCACAGCCGCTCACAAGAACAAGCGCGAGTGTACAAATGCCTGGTCCTGACAGTGACATGATCGACGTCACCTCCGTGCGTTACAAGTGAATCGTGAGTGAGAACTTATAAGCGGGATGGTGGGGGAGTCAACTGACGAATGGCTATTCTTGGGCTTTTCGGCGAAGCCGCTCGGTCAGTTCCTCATACACAGACTGACGGTGACCAACGGCCATCAGGCGAATGATGCGTGTTTTTTGATGAGCGGTATAGACGACTCGAAAGCGGCGAACGCGATACTTTCGTAACCCGTCGAGTTCATACTTGAGGGGTTCTCCACATTCGGGATTGGCGACAATGGTGCGAGCCGCACTATGCGCGATACAAGCTCCGACCCCACTTTCCCGACTATGCCTGATGGGCTGGTTCGCGGAAAAGATTAACGGCTTTCAAGAACGTGCGCATGGAGGCGGGGAGTTGAGCGGCGGTGGCCAGAACGACGCCGAGCAATTCTTTCGCTGCGCGGCGATTGGCGGATTGGCGTTCCCGCCGGCGGTCGAAGGCCTGCGCCCCGCGGAGAATATACTCTTCGGTGAGATAGCCGGTTCGTAACGTCAAGAACGCGCTGCCCATCCCCTGCAACAGCGCATGGATAATCAAATGCATGCCGGGGATGGCGGACATGACGCCGCCGCCGACCGAGGCGCTCAAGGGCGGAAACACGTCCTGCAGTTGCATGTCCTCAACCCGTTCGGCGATCAACGCTGCGGCGAGGATTTGTCCATACATCGTCAATAGCGCGGGCAATGACGGTCGATAGCCGAAGTGGATGACGAGGGCCCGCACGAGTTTAAGGTTGGCATAGGCCAGCATCAGTGCATCTAAGCTGCCGTTTTGGATGACGGCCGTGCTGAGGAACGCCAACCGTGCATGGTCCTTCACGATCTGGCCTGAGCGCACGCGTTTCTCGTCGAGCGCAGCTTTCACCTCCTGCTCCAACCCAACCCCGGACCACAGCGACTCTGTCAACCGTGTCGTAACCTCTTCCGACAGGCCGCCGCTTTGGAGGAAGCGCTTGGCCACAGCCTTGTATTCCTTCTGGGTGATGCTGGCATCAGATACGAGCATGCGCTGAAGCGGGTGCGTGGTCATGCTGATGACGGAGAGCACCGGCCTGATAAGCAGGCCATAGATGGCGCAGAGGACAAGCGCGTAGAATGCGTATTCCAGAGCGGGATGGAGGCGGCTGAGGCGTTCACCGATATCCAGTACGTTGGCAAGGACGATCAGGCTCAGGAAGAGAAGGGTACCGAGTCCGACCAGCGCCCAAAATGGAGGTTTCCATCGAGGACCGGCAGGAGGAGCCTGGTCTATTGGATCGGGCATGCGTGGCGACTCTCTCGGTCTGCCTTGAGCGATTCGACCGGCCGACGCGAGATCGTGCCGAGATCGACGGCTCTGTTGTCTGTGTCATCCTACCGAATACAGGTATTCCACGCAAGGTCGGCGCTTGATGTGGCAGACAAGTAAGGCCAGGCTGCTTTTCTGATAAGAACTTGAACGGCGTGTGGTTTCAGAGCGGTGAGCGTTTCCATATCTGAGATCAGACTAGGTTTTCCCCTTCCTGCTTGGGTATAATCGGTCGGATTCATTCCTTTCATCTTGTAGGAGATTCGTATGTCCGAAAAAGACGACAAGAAGCGTGCGCTCGATTTAGCCCTTTCTCAGATCGAGAAACAGTACGGCAAGGGCGCGATCATGAAGCTGGGGGCTGAGGACAAGCACGCGGATGTGCCGGCCATTTCCACCGGGTCCTTGGGCCTCGACATCGCCCTCGGTGTCGGAGGACTTCCCCGTGGACGAGTGATCGAGATCTTTGGGCCGGAGGCGTCCGGCAAGACCACCATGACTCTGCATTGTATCGCTGAGGTGCAGAAGGCGGGCGGAGTGGCCGCCTTTATCGATGCGGAACATGCGCTCGATTTGACCTATGCCAAGAAGCTTGGAGTGCAGGCCGATGACCTGCTGGTGTCTCAGCCGGACACGGGTGAACAGGCGTTGGAGATCGCGGAGACGTTGGTGCGAAGCGGCGCCATTGATTTGATCGTGGTCGATTCAGTCGCAGCCTTAACCCCTCGCGCCGAGATCGAGGGCGAAATGGGCGATGCCCACATGGGCCTTCAAGCGAGGCTCATGTCGCAGGCACTGAGAAAGCTGACCGCCGCTATTGCAAAGTCTCTGACGACGGTGATCTTCATCAATCAAATCCGCATGAAACTCGGCGTGATGTTTGGAAATCCAGAGACCACGACCGGAGGGAATGCGCTTAAGTTCTATTCGTCCGTCCGGCTGGACATCCGCCGTATCGAATCGATCAAAGAAGGTCAGGAGGTGATGGGGAGTCGTGTCCGCGTGAAGGTCGTGAAGAACAAGATGGCGCCGCCGTTCCGGCAGGCGGAGTTCGACATTATGTTTGCCGAGGGCATTTCCAAGACCGGCGAACTCGTGGATATGGGCGTCGACAAGAAAATCATCGAAAAATCGGGCGCCTGGTATTCCTACAAGGGAGAACGGATCGGCCAGGGGCGGGATGCTGCCCGAGATTTTCTCAAGAATAATGGATCCGCAGCCCGCGAGGTCGAAGCGAAACTTCGAGAGGCGGCCGGCGTTCCGGCTCGTGGTGAGAAAAAAACTGAGACCAAAGAGGAAAAGCCTGTTTCACGAAGTGAGGAAAAACGAGCGCATCGATAGCGGCACGCGGTGAAAGCGCCGAAGCGAAGCAGCCGATCTTCCCGCGAAGATTGGATGCCTCTCGGGGTACGGTTTCTCGCGCGTCGAGATCGGACCGTCGTTCAAGTCGAACGGTATCTCTTATCCAAGGGCGCTTCGCCCCTTCAGGTACGGCAAATAGTTCGGCGTTTGTCCGACCTCAGCTATCTCAACGATCACGCCTATGCGCAGCGATGGATCGGCAATCGGCTGGCTTCACGTCCGATGGGGCGCGAACGACTCAAGGCTGAACTACAAGCCAAGGGGATAGCCGAAACTCTGGCGGATCGGGTGATCGCCGATGCGTTTCGTGAAGCGGACGAAGAGGCTGTGGCTCACCGAGCCCTGCAGACCGCACAACGTCATGGACGTCGGTTGACTCGCTCTCAAACGATGCGTCTTCTCCGTCAGCGGGGTTTCAGTGAGGAGACGATTGATCGTATGATAGGGCAGTCCAGGATCAACGAGGAACCTGTGTATGAAGAATAGCGCGACTGATCTGCGACGGGCCTTTATCCGTTATTTCGAGAAACACGGCCATCAGGCCGTGCCCAGCTCAGCCTTGATTCCCCAGGCGGACCCGACCCTGCTCTTTACCAACGCCGGTATGAATCAATTCAAGCGGGTCTTCCTCGGAGAAGAACTCCGCCCCTACAAGAGAGCTGTATCCGTGCAAAAGTGTCTTCGCGCCGGCGGGAAACACAACGATCTTGAAAACGTGGGGTACACCAGGCGACACCACACGTTCTTCGAGATGCTCGGCAACTTTTCGTTCGGCGATTACTTCAAGGACGATGCCGTCAGATTCGGATGGGAATTTCTGACACAGACGGTCGGACTGCAGAAAGACCGGATGTGGGTGACGATCTTTCGCGAGGACGACGAAGCTGAGAAGTTGTGGAAGAAAATCGGTGTCATGCCGTCGCGTATCGTCCGGTGCGACGAAAAGGACAACTTCTGGCAGATGGCGGACACCGGTCCCTGCGGCCCCTGCTCGGAAATTCACTTCGACCAAGGTCCGTCCGTACCCGGCGAAGACCGGCCGAACGGTGACGGCGATCGAGTCATCGAGATCTGGAATCTCGTCTTCATGCAGTACAATCGAGATGCCTCCGGAACGCTCCATCCCCTGCCAAGGCCGAGCATCGACACCGGGATGGGACTCGAGCGGCTGGCTGCCGTAGCCCAGGGGGTCTACAGCAATTATGACAGCGATCTCTTCACGCCGCTGCTTGCGGCCATCGCCGGACGGGCCGGCACCGAGTACGGCAAGAAGGAATCCTCGGACCGTTCGATGCGGGTGATTGCCGACCATCTACGCGCCATCACGTTTTTAATGACGGATGGGGTGCTGCCGTCGAACGAGGGACGGGGGTATGTGTTGAGGCGGATTCTGCGCCGCGCGGCCCGACATGGCCGGCTGCTCGGCATAGTCGAGCCCTTCCTGCACGAACTCAGTGCAACGGTCGTGGAGCAGATGGCCGTCGCCTATTCGGAAGTGCGTGCGGCATCCGGCACGATTGCCGAAGCGACGAAAGGCGAAGAGGAGCGGTTCATCGCGACGCTCGACCAAGGTTTACCGATTTTGAACGAGATGATCGATCGGGCGAAGACGGCAAGCCAAACTGTCTTGATGGGAGACGACGTCTTCAAACTCTATGACACCTACGGCTTCCCCATGGACTTGATCACGGAGGCCTGCCGGGAACAGGGCATGACGGTCGACGAACCTGGTTTCAATGCGGCGATCGAAGAGCAGCGGACTCGCGCGCGCAGGACCGGCGGATTTGAACAGGAAACATCCAGACCGGCCGTTGCGGAGCTGGCCAAACGGATCGGCGCTACGACATTCGTCGGCTATGAGCATTTGGAAAGCGACGGCGTCTTGCTGGCAATTCTGAAAGGCGAGCGACTAGCGAAGGAAGCGGTAGAAGGAGAGACTGTCGAGCTGGCGATGGATGTCACGCCCTTCTATGCTGAAGGCGGTGGTCAGGTCGGAGATCAGGGAACCTTGACGGGGCCTGAAGGAGTGGTCGATATCAAGGAGACGATGAGGCCCGCGCCGACAGTTATTTTGCACAAGGGAACTGTCCGCAAGGGGCGAATCCAAGAAGGCGAACACCTGCATATGACAGTGAATGTCTCCATGCGCCGGGACGCCGCGCGCAATCATACGGCGACGCATCTCGTCCATGCGGCCCTGCGTGACTTACTCGGACCGCATGTGAAGCAGTATGGATCGTTGGTCGGACCCAACCGCCTTCGGTTTGACTTTGCTCATTTTCGACCGCTTTCGTCCCGCGACATCGACGATATCGAATCGACGGTGAATGAAGAAATCCGCAAGAACGAGACCGTGCGCACCGAAGTGATGAGCATTCAGGACGCCGTGGCGAACGGCGCCCTGGCGTTTTTCGGCGACAAGTACGGCGAACAGGTGCGTGTCGTGAGCGTCGAATCGTTCAGCAAAGAACTGTGCGGCGGCACCCATTGCCGGCAGACGGGTGATATCGGGCTCTTCCGCATCATTTCGGAAGGGGGGGTGGCGGCCGGTGTGCGTCGGATCGAAGCTCAGTCCGGCAGCGGCGCGTACGGGCTCATGAAGAAGCTTGAAGCCGATGTCCGCGAGTTGTCGGATCTGTTGAAGGCGGGCCGGTCCGAGTTGGTGGCCAAGACCCGCAAACTGATGACGCAGCTCAAGGACAAGGAGCGGGAGCTGGAAGAGTTGAAATTGAAAATGGCCAGCGGCGCCTCGGTTGCCTCGACCGCTCGGACAGTTGTCGGGGTGGCGGTGCACACGCAGCGGACGGATGGCCTGGATGTGAACGGCATGCGGGCGCTGGCGGATCAGCTCCGGGATAAGCTGAAGAGCGGCGTCATCGCACTGGGTTCGGCGACCGACGACGGCAAGGTTTCACTACTGGTCGTGGTGACAAAAGACTTGACCGGCATGCTCAAAGCCGGGGATCTCATTAAAGTCATGGCGGCCGAGGTGGGTGGAACCGGAGGGGGTCGGCCGGAAATGGCCCAGGCCGGGGGGAAGGATCCGGCCAAGCTCGACGCCGCGCTGGAAAAGGTTTTTGGCCTGGTTGAAACCACCCTCAGGCGGTAGAATCATGGCTGGCCGCATTCTCGCGCTCGATTACGGCACCAAGCGGATCGGCGTCGCACTCAGCGACGAATTGGGCTGGACGGCGCAGCCGCTCGAAACCTTCGAACGGAGGACGCTGGATTGGGATGTCGCCCACATCGCCGCGCTGGTCGGATCGCACGATGTGGAGCGGGTGGTGCTGGGGTTGCCGCTTCAGTTGGACGGACGGGAAGGGCCGGCCGTTCGGGCGATGCGCGAGTTTACAGTCAAACTGGAAGCGGGCTTGTCCGTGCCGGTCGTCCAGTGGGACGAACGGATGACGACAAAGGCGGCGGAAGAGTTGTTGATCGCCGCTGATGTCAGTCGAAAGAAACGCAAAGGAATCGTGGATCGCATTGCAGCCGCGATTCTCCTGCGAAGTTACCTTGAAGCGCAGGACCAGGTTTCCGCTCAGTCCATCGGAGGCCGTCCTGCCGAGGAGACGCTGGAAGAGTGCGAGGAATTGTCTCCTGACGATCGATCCTATGACGCTGCGTCTGATCCTCATCGTATTGATCGCCGTCGTCGCGCTCGTCGGCGTGGCCGGATATCAGATGATTCGGTGGGCTGAAGCGCCGGCCCTTTCCGAGGCCGATCACCCCCCACAGAAAATCGTTGTCATTTTGGAAGGCGCGACGTTTCAACAAGCTGCGACCTTGCTTGAACGGGAGCAGCTGATCAGGAGCCGTTCGGCGTTTTTGCTTCTGGGGAAAGCGCAGGAGGCTGATCGCAAGATTCATCCCGGAGAGTATGAGTTCAACGCCGCCATGGCCCCGGCGGAGATTCTTGCCAAGTTGCTCGCCGGACGCGTGGTGCTTCATTCCATCACGATTCCCGAAGGACATACGATGACTCAAATCGCCGATGTGCTGGACGAGCATCGCATCACGAATCGCGCGGAATTTGTTCGATTGGCCTCGGACAAATCCTTCATCAAGACATTGGGAATTTCTGCGGACACAGCTGAAGGGTATCTGTATCCCGACACGTATCGTTTTGCCAGGCCGACGGCTGCCAAAGACGTCATCAAGACTATGGTGGAGCAACTCGGGCACGTGATGACGCAGGAGTGGCAGGCACGAGCCAAAGATATTCGCTTGACGGTTCATGAGGTGTTGACTCTGGCTTCAGTGATCGAAAAAGAAACCGGTGCCGGAGACGAACGTCCCCACATCTCATCCGTGTTTCACAATCGGCTGAAGAAACATATTCCTCTGCAGAGCGATCCGACGGTGATCTACGGTCTGCCGAATTTTGATGGAAACCTTCACAAGAAGGATCTCACCCACCCCAGTCCATACAATACCTATCGGTGGGTCGGTCTGCCGCCAGGGCCGATCGCCAACCCAGGGGCACAGTCGATCCGTGCCGCTTTGTATCCCCTGCCTTCCGCGAATCTCTACTTCGTCTCGAAAAATGACGGAACCCATCAATTCTCTGCAACGCTCGTAGAGCATAACAAGGCGGTGGAAAAGTACCAGAAACGCCCCTTCCGACGAAGAAATCACTCGCAGACTTTGATGACTCCCGATGGCGAACAGACACACGACAAAGAAGGAGTATCGTAAGGCATGTCAGGATGGAATCTCCCGGCTCTTATCGACCATACGGTACTGAGACCGGATGCGACGAAGGTCGAGGTGCTTCGGTTGTGTGAAGAGGCGAAGGCCAACGGTTTCACGGTCATTTTTGTCCCGCCATGCTACATCGATGAAGCCGTGGCGGCGGTAGAGGGCACCGGCATTCGCGTCGGCATTCCCATCGGGTTTCCGTTGGGAGGGCACAGCACAAAGACTAAGGTGACCGAGGCCTTGGAGGCCGTGCAGCGGGGTGCAACGGTGTTGGACATGGTGTTGAATATCAGCAGACTGAAATCGGCCGATCATGATTATGTGCGAATGGACATCGCTGAAGTTGTGAAGTCTACTGTGGGCATTGAGCATAAAGTGATCCTCGAAACCTGTTATCTCACTGATCAGGAGAAACGAACGGCGTGCCATTTGGTCGTGGAAGCCGGGGCAGATTACGTGAAGACGTCAACCGGCTTCGGAGCTGCGGGAGCGACAGTCGAAGATGTTCGGTTGCTGAGGGATACCGTCGCGGGACGGGTACAGGTGAAGGCTTCGGGTGGCATCCGCGATTGGAAGACCACGCTCGCAATGCTGGAAGCTGGAGCCGATAGGATTGGGACCAGCGCCGGCCTCAAGATCACTCAAGAATGGCGGGCGGCAATCCACAAACAAGAGTAAAGCGTACTGACCGGTATCTATGGCATGATCATACGGCATAGCAGCCGTTGCTCTCCTGCCTAGGTCCTCCTAGATCCACATGTCTGTCCCATACGCATCTATGTCGGACTACGGCGATTTGGTATAGTGCGCCGATGATCAATCGAGTCATTCTATTGGTTGTCGATGGGTTGGGAGTGGGTGCGTTGTCGGATGGCATCAATTATGGTGATGCCGAGGCGAACACCCTCGTGCATCTGGCCGAGACGGTCGATGGACTGAGTTTACCCAATTTCGAGATGCTGGGTCTGGGGCATATCGTTCCGATCAAAGGCGTACGGGCCATGGTTCAGCCGAACGGTTCCTTCGGGCGACTGGGTTTCGCATCGCCGGGTAAAGATTCTGTCGTCGGATACTGGGAAATCGGCGGGATCATCCAGAAAGAAGTTCCCACGGTCTGCAGATCCGGCGTTCCCGCCATGATCGTCGACGTCGTTGAACAGCTTTTCGGCAGAAAGTCGATCGGCCGAGGCATGTCGTCTCTGGGTGTGATGCTCCGCCGACATAGTATGGAGCATATGGCCACCGGATCACCTATCCTGTGGACGGACGGAGGAAATACGTGCTTTTTGGCCATGCATGAATCCATCATGGCCACTGTGGAATTCCAACAGCGATGTCGCGAGATCCGGAAAGCCGTGAAAGATGCGGGAACTCTCGTTCGTATCGTCGGGCAGCCGGTCATCGGCGGGCATGACTTGCTTCGGCCTCAGGTTGGGCGAAGGGACTTTGTGATGGAGCCCCCTGGGTTGACGATGTTGGATGTCTTAAGCCGATCCGGCCAGATCGCGATGGGGGTCGGAAAGGTCTATGATCTCTTTAGTGGGCGTGGGTTGACGAAATCCTTCCCGGCTGCGTCGGGGATGGCGGCTTTTGATGAAGTCATCGGTATGTTGAATAAGGTGCCTCGCGGTCTCATCTGTGCCAGCCTGGATTTGCTGTCTGAAGATGCCGTACAGTCGGCGACAGCCGTACAAGAATTTGATCGTCGTCTCCCCGATTTGTTCGAGAAACTGCGGCTCGGCGATATGGTACTTGTGACGGGTGATCATGGGAGAGATTTCTCGATACCTGGACGGACGTCCACGCGAGAGTATGTTCCGGTCTTCGCGACCGGCCCAAAATTAGCGCAAGGCGTCGATTTGGGGACGAGGCCGACTGCGGCGGATGTGGGGCAGACGATTGTGGAGGCGCTTCGAGCCGAGCGATTGCCGGTTGGTGAGAGTTTTTTGGATGCGCTCAGGCCGGGATAGGCAGCAGTGGAGTGGAAGGGGATAACGAGTGACGTGTGGTTCCGGAAAGTCTAGGAAAGCCCAGAAGGAGACGAGAGTGTGTCCTATGAGAAAAAACTAAGTGATCTTGGGTTGACGTTGCCGGCTCCTCCAAAGCCCGTCGCCAACTATGTGCCGGTAGTCAGGACGGGTGACCTGCTGTTTCTCTCCGGTGTATTACCGTCGCGCGATGGCCGGCTTGTTATGACCGGCAAGCTCGGAGAGAATCTTACGGTTGAACAGGGCGTTGAGGCAGCGAGAGAGGCGGTGCTGAATGGCTTGAGTATCATCCGGAGCGAAGCCGGATCACTGGATCGGGTCAAGCAGATCGTCAAGATGGTCGGCTATATCGCCTCGGCACCCGGCTTCACCGATCAACCGCAAGTTCTCAACGGTGCATCTGATTTGCTCGTTTCGGTGTTCGGAGAAGCAGGCCGCCATGCACGAGTAGCCGTCGGTGCCGTGGAGTTGCCACGCCTGGCTCCCATCGAAATTGAACTGATAGTGGAGCTGCATTCGCCATAGTCACATACCACCCTAGGGAATGCCCTAGTTTTCGTGTTTAGGGGTTTACCGAGACTGCGATACGCAGTAAGCTGCCTGTCTCCTCGCTGCTTCTATCGTGTCGAAGGGTTATGTTCCATGCATGAGGTTAAGACTGCTGTTCCTCCCTCCGAAGCTCTTATCCTGAGTCCGAACCATATCGGGTGCCCAGAGACGTTATCAGCAGGAAGCAAGAGACGCCGAAGCTGCCTTGTAAGGTGATATGACTCAGTTCACCCTCGAATCCGATCAATCAGTCATTCTCATCGTCGACAATAATCCGACAGCTTTGTTCATGAAGAGTCACCTACTCAGTCGACAGGGCTACCAAATCATTGAAGCGAGCAACGGCGCCGACGCACTCACCATGGCCACCGCCGAACTTCCGGATCTCCTCCTCCTCGACGTCAATCTGCCGCACATCAACGGCTTCGATGTTTGTCGGCAGCTCAAGACCCAGCCCGAGACGCAGTTCATCAAAGTGCTGCAGACCTCCGCCGCTCGCGTCAACGCACCGGATCGAGTGAGAAGCCTGGAAGTCGGCGCGGATGCCTATCTGGTCGAACCGGCGGAAGAAGAGGAGTTGATCGGTACCGTGCGGGCACTGCTCAAGCTGGCCCGGCACGAGCGGGACAATCAGCGGCTCATCGAACGTCTCACCGAGAGCGAGATGCGCTATCGGTCTCTCGTCGAGCGAATGCCCGCGGCCATGTACACGATCGATCGAAACGGTCACATTACGTTTTATAACGATCAAGCGGTCGAACTGTGGGGTCGCAGACCGAAGCTGGGTGATCGCGAAGATCGGTTTTCTGGGTCGAACACACTGCTGTGGCCGGATGGGACGCCGCTGCCGCACGACAAGACGCCCATGGTCGATGCGGTGCAGGATGGCACAGCGCTGCATGGTCAGGAAATCATTATCGAACGGTCCGATGGCACAAGGCGCCACGTGATCGTCCACATCGATCCTCTACGAAATACCGAAGGACATATCGTCGGGGCCGTGAACTTGTTCACGGACATCACTGCGCGCAAACAGGCTGAAGATGCGCTGCGCGATGCCGAGCGCCGATCCCGCACTATTTTTGAACAGGCCGGCGTGGGAGTGGCACAGATCGATTCGCGCACGGGACGATTCGAGCGGGTCAATCGGAAATACTGCGAGATTGTCGGTCGGACAGAGGCAGAGATGCTGGCCACCACCTTCATGAAGATTACCCATCCTGATGATCTCGCGGAGGACCTTGCGGGCATGGAACACCTTCGCTGCGGGCGGGTGGATTCCTTTGCCGTGGAAAAACGCTACTTGCGGAAGGATGGGTCGATTGTCTGGGTCCTGCTCAATGTGGCTCCGCTCCGGAAGCCTGGAGAGGAGCTCTCTCATCACATCGCCGTTGTCCAGGATATCACGGAGCGCAAGCGCGCAGAATCGGCGTTGCGCGAGAGCGAAACGCGATTCAAGACTTTGGCCGATAGTGCGCCCGTTCTTATGTGGATGAATGATCAAGAAGGGGCCCGATTCGTCAACCGCGCGTATCTCGAGTTTCTAGGGGTCAATGATCAATTCGTCGTGGGAAAATACAACTGGGCAGCCTTTGTCCATCCGGAGGACCGTCACCGCCATCTCCAAGCCTATCTCAGTGCCTTTGAGAAGCATACCTTGTTCGACGAGCAATTCCGCTTTCGTCGGCATGATGGGGGCTATCGCTGGATGCGTTCTGTCGGTCAGCCCCGACACTCGGCTAACGGAGAGCTTCTTGGATACGTTGGCGCGACGTATGACATAACAGAGATTAAGGAAGCTCAGGAGCGTCTTGAGCGGTGGAGTGTTGAGCTGGAGCATGCGGTGAACATAAAGACGGCAGAGTTGCAACAGTCGCAGGAACGTCTGCGCGCGCTGACGAGTGAGTTGAACCTGGCCGAGCAACGCGAGCGGAAACGCCTGGCCACCGAACTGCATGACCATCTGCAGCAGATGTTGGTCGTCGGCAAGTTGACGATCGGGCAGGGCAGGCGAGGCACCAGTGGCGTGCCGGCCTGTGAGACTGTCCTGAAGAAGGTCGATGACATCTTATCCGATGCGTTGACCTATAGTCGGACATTGGTGGCGGAACTCAGCCCGCCGGTCCTGCGTGATCATGGCCTGACCGCCAGTCTCAAATGGCTTGCCGAGTACATGAAGAAAAAGCATGAACAAGCCGTGACCGTTGTCGTGCCCGACGACCAAGGCCTCAGCCTGCCGGAAGATCAACGTGTGTTGCTCTTTCAATCGGTGCGGGAGCTACTCATCAATTCGGCCAAACATGCCGGCACCGGACAGGCCACTCTCACGATGGAAAAGCGAGCGGACCATCTCTGCATTACCGTGAAGGACGAGGGGACGGGATTCGATCTTGCTGCTGTTGCAGCGGAGGCAAGAGTGCCTAGCGGCGAGATTTCGTCCAAGTTTGGTTTATATAGCATCCAGGAGCGTATGCGGGCATTGGGCGGTTCGTTCAACATTAATTCCGCTCCGAGGCACGGGACCATGGCGATGCTGATCTTGCCGCTGGTCAGAAGCGCGGAGGACAACCAGCTGCATCTTCCAGTCACTGAATTTGAGAATGCCTGTGCAACGGTTCATGCCGACGAGGCCGATAGTCTCACGAAAGGGCGGATGATGGTGTCGGTGTTGCTCGTGGACGATCATGCGATGGTGCGACAAGGTCTGCGATCGGTACTGGATGCCTATGCGGATATTCAGGTGGTCGGGGAGGCTCGAGATGGCATGGAGGCGGTGAAATTGGTCGAGAAGCTCCGGCCTCGGGTGGTAGTGATGGATATCAATATGCCGAAGATGAATGGGATCGAAGCCACGAGGCAGATCAAAACTAAATGGCCGGAGACCACCACCATCGGCATCTCCGTAAACATCGGAGACGACAACAGCAACGCAATGCGGCGAGCCGGAGCGGCCACGCTGCTCACCAAGGAAGCGGCGGTCGAACAGCTTTACCATACGATCATTCAGGAAGTCGGTGCGCATAGCGGGTGAGGAGTTCCGGCGCGATGGTCGACATCAGCCCGGTTAAGGTTGAATTGCGAGCATCGGTGATGTGGCCAATTATCCATTCTCTGCCTTGACTCAAGAAAAAATGACTTGTTAAAGTTGAACATATTGTGTTGTGAATCGACGGTAGGTCTTTTTTCTTGCCGATTCGGCTGTCCATGAAACTATTCTCTATCTTAACCATATTCCTCCTTTGGCTGGTGTGTCTTGTGGGTGGGACGAACATCACTATCGCACAGGCCGTCCAGAGGCCCATTGAACTGTCCTCTCGATCTTCCATCCCTGGTGCAACCTTGGTTCTGAATGGGAAAGGGTTTGGAGCCTTTAAGTCGACCCAGTTCAATAGGGTGACCGTCAATGGGGTATCGGCTTTGGTGCAGCGATGGGAAACGGAGATCATCGAAATCAAGGTTCCCTTCAGAGCGACCAGCGGCCCGGTCGAGGTATTGATGGGAAAGAAGAAGCGGTCCGCCGGACCGTTGATCATCATGGCTCCACGGATAGCAGCCATCACGCCGACAGAAGCGGAACGGGGAACCACGCTTGAGATCACCGGTCATCATTTCGGCCTTTCGGCCGGCGCCCGCGATCCCAACACGATGTTCGGCGTCAATGACGTGGTGGTCGGCGGGGTCGTCGTGCGTCCCAAACGATGGAAAGACGACAAGATCGAGCTTGAAATTCCACCGAACGCGGAGAGTGGAGATGTTGCGGTTCGGCTGGCTTCCTCCGATCCACTACCGGACGGATCATGCTGTGCTCCGGTCGAGTATGTCGTGAGCAACGCGGTTCCGTTGAAACTGATTCCGTCCGTTCGAGTGGATCCGGTCAGCGGGCCTGTGGGGACGAAAGTAGTCTTGTTCGGCCAGGGGTTTGGGAATGCCAAGGAACTGGTGGATGATGCCGTATTGATCGGTGGGCGGCCGGTCACCATCGCCCAATGGAAAGACGACGTCATCGTCTTCCATGTCCCGCTCGACGCGGAGTCGGGTCCGCTTGTACTGAAACATCAAGGACGGGAACGGATGCTTGCGCAGTTTACGGTCCATGTTCCCCGCGCTATCTCCATGAGTCCCGCCAGCGCGCCCATCGGGACGTTGCTGCGTATTAAGGGCGAGCATTTTGGGGCTTACTCGGAGAGCGGATCGACTCCATACAACTTCATGGATTTTAAGACCGGCGAGAATCGCGTCGAAATCGGCGGGGTGCCGGCGGTGATCTATCGCTGGAACGACGAGCGAATCGATGTCTGGGTGCCGTTCAGCGCGAAAACCGGCAAGGTCGTTATTTACCGGAGCGCCAATAAGCCGAACATAGGAGGACTCTGCTGTGCCGAGCGAGGGACCCAAGCCATCGAGGTGGGGGATTTCACGCTCGCCACCCCGGTCATCGAGTCATATGAACCTCGGACTGCGGGGTTGGATGCCACGGTGACGATCAAGGGCCGAGGGTTCGGAACATTTCTCGTGACCGCTGAACATGCCGACCTTGGATTGAACCAGAAATCCTACAAGCGGCGAGGTGATATAGAAATCAACGAACCAGGTGAACAAGCAACTGTCGTTTCGAATGTGTCACGAACCGAAGTCCTGTTCAACGGCACAGCCGCGCTGGTTCAATCATGGACCGATGAAGAAATTGTCGTCACGGTACCGCACCGCAACCTCTACGGGATTGGAAAGAGGGGGGAGTTTTTCGATAACCTGGCGACCGGGCCGCTGGTTGTTCGCCGAGGATCATGGGACGTGCTTCCCGATGGAACCTGTTGTTCGCCGAAGAAGTGGATCACGCTTGAAGCCGGACCGTTCACCATCGAAGCGAAAGGGCTTCCCGTTCCAGACCCGGATTTCTGGAATTACCACCCGCCTGACGCGAGTACCAATCAATAATGCCGGGTTGGCTCCATCTCGGTCGCGCCCGCCGATGGAACGTGCTCGCATCGTGCTTCGTTTTCTTCGGTATGACTCTCGTGATTCCTCAATCGGCTTGGAGTGGTGACTCCAATCTTTCCATCGTCACCCAGGCGAGTCGTACGAAATCAACCTTGATGAGCATTCAGTTTCGTACGCTCCTGCACGGGTGGGCGGTAGGAACCGGAGGAACAATACTGAAGACTATCGATGGCGGGAAGAAATGGAAGCGGGTGACGAGCGGAACCTCTACCCTGTTAACGTCCGTGTTCTTTGCCGACTCATCGAGAGGCTGGGTGGTGGGGGCCGGAGGATTTCTGAGCCGCACGACGAATGGGGGAGAGTCTTGGTTCCCACAATCACTGGATACTCAGCAAGCGCTGTACGGTATGTACTTCACATCACCAATGATTGGATGGGTTGTCGGTGGAGGCGGCACGATCTTTCATACCAGTGACGGCGGCCAGCATTGGGTGGAACAGGCCAGCGGCGTGACGGCTGCGCTCTATGCGGTGCACTTCATCAATGACCAGAAGGGTGCGATCGTCGGTGCATTGGGCACCGTCCTTTCGACAGACGATGGGGGTGTTACCTGGACACCGCAAGAAACGCAGAGCGCGGTGACCTTGTTCGATGTCTTTTTCACTGATGCCACAGTCGGGTGGGCGGTCGGCAATGCGGGGGCCTTGTTTCAGACAACGGACGGCGGAGCCAAATGGGTTGACCAAACCTTACCCTGTGGAAAGACCTGTACGAGACTGATAGATTTGCTAAAAGTGCGGTTTACCGGCCCGCAAGAAGGTTGGATTGTCGGTGAACGCGGGATGTTGTATCGGACGACTGACGCTGGTCTCACCTGGAGCGAGGGGAAAGCGATCACCTCTTCCACGTTATTCGGTCTTAGTTTTCCCGATGCCACCCAAGGTTGGGCCAGTGGGGAAAACGGGGCTATCGTTCATCTACAACCAGGCCGCTAAATCTCTCATTCCATAGTGAAATGTTCCTCGTCCCAGGCAGCGTCCGGCCTGACGTATCACGTGACGAGGGAAGGAGCGACTATCCCTCTTGACGAGGCCTTCGAGATGGGTAACATCATTTCTGAGTCTCAAGTTATTCATTGACACGATACTCATAAAGGCGATCGAGCCCGAGCGCGTCTTTTAGCGCCTCAAGTGCATCTCGACAGCCTGGTACCGAAGCGGCTTGACCTGACAATCGATTCGTCTCCCAATAATCGGTGTGGGTCAGCGGAGTGAAGCGACGCCAACTGTTTGAACGAACAGGAATATCCCGAATACCTGGACCAAGGACGGGCCGTAAGGGACCGCCGATGAAGTCGCCAAAGAGTCCTCCAAAAGCGGGAAAATAGAGATTACTCCACCGCGTCACGCCAAATACCGCTGCATGGTGAAGCATATGTGGAGAATACTTTTTGTCAGAATGCGGTAATGCAATGGGAGCATCGGTATACCCATACCCCTTATTGTCAGACACGGGCGGGCATGTCAGCAGTTCCCGCTGTTGTTTTCGGTCGTTGAAATCTTTCGAGGAGCTGGCTAACAGCAGCATCGCATGAACTAATGGACTACCGATCGTCACGAAATCAGAAATACGCCACGGATTCCTGTAATACCGTTGTTCCTTCCAGCCATCTAACTGGGCGATTCGAAAATCCCCCAGCGCATTGCCATTTTCATCAGATACCAGCGCCTTCCCTTTTCTAGGAAGCTCATGTCCAATTATCGGTTGGGGATGCTGATGAGCATCTAAAAGTTCTGAAATGGAAGTAAGGCGGCTCTTGAAACTAGAGGACTGGTGATAGTCTAGCCAGAGTCGCGTGATGATATCGTATCCAATCACACTCCCCAGACTGTGCCCGACAACTATGATACGCTCATACTCGTGCGAGCGATGCAGTCGTCGAAGCAATCGTACACCTTCCGATCTGACCTTTTGTCTAAGTGCTATATTCTCCGGAGAAGGACTCAGATACCGCGCAGCATCGCCTACCCAATAGAGGATAAAGCCCTGCAGTGTCAGTAACAGGATCATACCCACGATCCATACAAAGCTGAAATGCGGCAGGGTTGTAACAGCGGTATAGATAGCCGCCATGTATCCCAAGGGAATCGATATCACTATTCCAATCAACGCCATCCATGTGAACCCCCAAATAGTCTTGAGTCCTGACGGAACATCGGATGGTCTTCGGAAAAGCAATCCTGTGAACCACTGAAACAGATGCCACCATGTCGTGCCCTCGACATGATACGCCCAATAGTATTCATAAAAATGAGTGGATGAACGTCCAGTGCTTGTCAGCCGACGCAATTCAAATAGCTCCGACATACGATCGGGCTTGCTGCGATATTGTTCCCGACCATTTTCTGCAGGAGGTAGCACGGCTTTGACAAATGAACGAAGCGTGCTCATCGGTTTTTGTTCACCGATGCCATGAATCAGAACAACAGCCTGGGACATACTCTGCCTCTCTACAGGCTCAGTGCGATCGTTGATGCTGGTGTGTCACGGATACAAGAGACTGGTTGCAAAGAGATAGCAAAATAAGGTCTGATCTTGCATTGTGCATCCCTGACCCAAGCCAATCGTTGACCAGCTCTGGCTGCTACTGCGAACTGGAAGAAATAGCGGTCGAGGGGAGCCAAGTCACTGCCGTAGGTTTGCCCACCGAGCATGGCGTCGCACAGCAGTTTACGCGTGCGCGTGAGTTCTTTCCGCCAGCCTTTCCACCGATCGTCCACAATCGCAGATCCAATAATTCCTGGGTGCGGTTGAAGGCTTGTTCACAACGCTGCTGATCCTTTCCATACCACCGAGCTGTTCGGGCGACGTCGCTATCGACATTGGCGAGTTGTTTAACAAGCGAGAGTGTGTCCCATTGTCCAGAGGCTAGTTGTTTGTGGATGGGTGCCATGATGCCTCATTGAAGGTTTGAGGATTGCAAGATTGCTTGTTGTGCACGATTCTGTCAATCACAATTACACCATGAACGGGCGGGAGGAAATAGTGTGAGAACAGAATCGGAAAACTAGCAGGGGATACTCTTTATCCTAGCTTGCCGAGGCGCGATTGGAGAATGCTGATGGTCGCGATGGCGGCCGTTTCAGCTCTCAAAATTTGCCGACCAAGAGTAATGGGTACGGCTTTCGCCTGCTCGGCCACCTCCACTTCTTCTTTGCTCCAGCCTCCTTCAGGGCCGATCAAGACCAGCACGGAACTGGTCGTATCTTGCGGTAGCTCGACCGTTTGCAAACTCTTCCCGTTGAGCCGCTCGGCGAGCATGAGAGTGATTGTGCCGGTCGCACGGCCATCTAAAAGTGCCGCGAGGGATCGTGGCGGGGAAATCGTCGGCACGCGCCACTGTTCGGACTGCTGGGCGGCTTCTAAGGCGATGCGCTGCCATCTGGCGAGTTGATTGTCCACACGGTCGGCTTTGAGTTGCACTACACTATGCTGGCTTTCAATCGGTATGAGTTCATCTACACCCAGTTCGGTAGCTTTCTGAATCACCCAATCCATCTTTTCCCCTTTGAGGAGCGATTGGCCGAGAATCAGACGCGGTGTGCAGCATGGCGGTTCCTGGATTGTTTCGAGGATACGCCCCGTGAGCGCTTGTTTGGATATATCAGTGATTTTGGCGTGGTATCTGGTGCCTTGGCCATCGGCGAACCATAGGGTCTCGCCGATGGCGACGCGTAGGCTGTTCTTGATGTGAATCAGAAGATCGCCTGTGATTGAAATGGTAGGCGGTGTGACGCACTGAGGAGAAACGAAAAATACGGGCATGCAGGCCCTGGAGATTGGGAGGATCGGTCTACTCGAAGAAGGTCTTCATCTTATCGAAGAAACCATCGCCGTTGGCTTCCATGGACATGCCGCTTTCTTTTGCGTACTCCATCAGCAGTTCTTTTTGCTTGGCCGTCAGTTTAGTGGGAATTTGGACCTTGATCGTATAGACCTGATCGCCGGTCGAGCCTCCCTTCAGGCTGGGAATCCCTAACCCTTTAATCCGAAGGACCTTGTCATGTTGTGTGCCGGGCGGCACCTTAATGACGGTTGCCCCCGTGAGGGTCGGGACTTCGACTTTTCCACCGAGCACGGCCGTGACGAGGTTGACCGGCACGTCACAGGCGACATCGAGGCCCTTGCGATGAAAGATTTGATGAGGCCTGACGGTAACGGCCACATAGAGGTCGCCGGGCGGGCCGCCATTGGGGCCATGTTCTCCTTCATTGGAGAGACGAAGTCGCATGCCAGTCTCGATACCGGCTGGAATATGGACGGCGATGGTGCGCTCTTTGTAAACCCGTTGACGCCCCTGGCAGGTCGAGCAGGGTTCTGTGACGAAGTGACCGGTGCCTTCACATTGACCACAGGGCCGGCTGACGCTGAAGAATCCCTGCTGAAAACGTAGTTGCCCTGCACCTTTGCAGCTGCCGCATGGCTTGATGGCTGTCGCCGACTTCGCCCCAGTCCCTTTGCAGTCGATGCAGATCTCCCAGCGCGGGATCTTGAGTTTGGCCTCTTTCCCGTAGACGGCTTCCTCAAACGTGATTTCGAGGTTGTATTGGAGATCGTTGCCGCGTTCGGCCCGAGTTGCTCCGCCTCCTCGCGCTTGGCCGAAAAAATCCTCGAAGATATCGTTAAACACGTCTCCGAATCCGCCGCGGCCGAAATCGAAGCCGTCAAAGCCGGGCCCACCCTGTTGTGCCCCGGCATGACCGAACATGTCGTAGCGTTTCCGCCTTTCCTGATCGCTCAGCGTTTCATAGGCTTCGTTGATTTCCTTAAACTTCTCTTCGGCGGATTTCTTCTGCTGCTCGCCGACGTGGAGGTCCGGGTGGTGCTGGCGGGCCAGTTTCCGGTAGGCTTTTTTGAGGTCGTCGTCGGACACATTCCGATCGACGCCGAGAGTATCGTAGTAATCGCGTTTGGACACGGCTGCCATTGCGTATGGAAGTAGAGAACCGTCCGAGTTTCCGATCGCGTCGAGAACTTGAACGCTCTGAACCGTTATTCTATGCTATTTCTTGTCTTTGTCTACTTCTTCAAATTCTGCGTCCACGACTTTCTCATCGGTCTTCGTCTCGCCGGTGCCGCTGGTTGTGGAAGCGTCCGGTTGCGGGCCTGGAGATGCGGCTGCTTTCTTGTACATCGCTTCGGCTAACTTGTGCGACGCCGTCATGAGTGACTGTGTCGCCGATTCGATCGCTTCGGCATCGGTCCCCTCGAGTGCCTTCTTGACGGCTGCGACGGCATCCTGGATTTTCGTCTTTTCCTCGTCGGAGACTTTGTCTCCGTATTCCGTGATGTTTTTTTCCGTTTGGTAGACCAGATTATCAGCCTGGTTCTTGGCCTCCGCCAGTTTGCGGCGTTTCTTGTCGTCTTCCGTGTGCGACTGCGCGTCTCGAACGAGATTCTCGACTTCGTCTTTGCTCAGACCGCTGGACGCCGTGATCTTGATGGATTGTTCCTTCTGCGTGGCCAGATCTTTTGCCGACACGTGCACGATGCCGTTGGCATCGATATCGAACGTCACTTCAATCTGCGGCATGCCGCGAGGCGCCGGTGGAATGCCGACCAAATCGAACTGCCCGAGCAGTTTGTTGTCATTGGCCATTTCCCGTTCGCCTTGGAAGACGCGGATGGTGACCGCCGTTTGGTTGTCCGCTGCCGTCGAGAACACTTGGCTTTTCTTGGTTGGAACGGTCGTGTTGCGTTCGATGAGCTTGGTGAATACGCCGCCAAGCGTCTCAATACCCAACGACAAGGGAGTCACATCGAGAAGCAAGACGTCCTTGACCTCTCCTTTGAGGACTCCGCCTTGGATGCCGGCCCCGATGGCGACGACTTCGTCGGGATTCACCCCACGGTGCGGTTCTTTCCCAAAGAAGTCCTTCACGACCTGAATCACTTTGGGCATGCGGGTCATGCCGCCGACCAACACGATTTCTTGGATATCCTTGGCCGTGACGCCCGCATCGGACAAGGCTTTGCGGCAGGGTTCGATCGTGCGTTGAATGAGATCGTCTACCAACTGTTCCAGCTTGGCCCGCGTCAATTTGATGACCATATGTTTGGGGCCGCTGGCATCGGCGGTGATGAACGGCAGGTTGATCTCGGTTTCTTGAGACGACGACAGTTCGATCTTGGCCCGTTCCGCCGATTCTTTCAGACGTTGGAGCGCCATCCGGTCTTTCCGCAGATCGATGCCCTGGTCTTTTTTGAATTCATCGACCAGCCAATCCATCACACGTTGAT
This sequence comes from Nitrospira sp., assembly GCA_019636835.1. Classification (GTDB taxonomy): domain Bacteria; phylum Nitrospirota; class Nitrospiria; order Nitrospirales; family Nitrospiraceae; genus Nitrospira_D. The sequence goes on along the minus strand of JAHBWU010000005.1, from coordinate 52,996 downwards.
CGAAATCATCACCGCCGAGGTAGGTGTCGCCATTGGTGGATTTCACCTCGAAGACGCCTTCCCCGATTTCAAGCACGGAGATGTCGAAGGTGCCGCCGCCCAAATCATACACGGCGATCCGTTCATCCTTCTTCTTGTCCAGACCGTAGGCAAGGGAGGCAGCGGTCGGCTCATTGATGATCCGCAGGACGTTCAGGCCGGCGATCTGGCCGGCATCTTTGGTCGCCTGACGCTGGCTGTCGTCAAAATAGGCAGGGACCGTCACAACGGCCTCAGTGACCTTTTCCCCGAGGTAGTCTTCAGCGGTCTGCCGCATTTTCTGCAGAATCATCGCCGAGATTTCCGGCGGACTATAGCGCTTGCCGCGCAATTCCACGTGCGCGTCACCGTTGTCGGCCTCAACGACTTTATAGGGAAGCCGCTTCAGGGCTTCTTGGACTTCGCGGCTCTTGAACTTGCGCCCCATCAGGCGCTTGACGGAGAAAACGGTGTTCTCGGGATTGGTAATCGCCTGCCGTTTTGCGATTTGACCGACCAGCCGTTCGCTTTTATCGGTGATGGCAACGACGGAAGGGGTGGTCCGGCTCCCTTCGGCGTTGGCGATCACAACGGGATCTCCGCCGCTCATAATCGCCACACAAGAGTTGGTGGTCCCGAGGTCGATACCGATGACTTTACCCATTGGTGGACTCCTTCCTTCTCGACAACGACGACTGAATCAGGTCAATTCGTCGTTGAATCATGTTCGCTTGGTTGGGCTGGACCTGACGATACGCTGACCATTGCCGCCCGCAGAATCCTATCGTGCAGCCGATACCCTTTTTGAAACTCGTCCAATATTTTATTAGCCGGAACATCGTTCGACGGTCCATATGAGACGGCTTGATGAGCGCTTGGGTCGAAGTCCTGGCCGGCCGTTTCGATCGCCTGCACACCGAATTTGGTCAGGATGCCGGATAGTTGCTTGAGCGTCAGTTCCACACCCTGGACGAGCGCCACATCGCTTCCGTTCGTCCGAGCCGCCTTGATCGCACGCTCCATGTTATCGACAACCGGCAGCAGCTCCTTGAGAAGCTGTTCATTCCCAAATCGAATCTGCTCACGCTGGTCGCGTTGTGTCAGCCGTTTATAGTTTTCAAATTCTGCGGCCAGTCTGAGGTACTTGTCATTGGTCGCTTTACATTCTTCGGTCTTGCGGGACAGTTCGTCCTGAACGGAGGAGCCTGTGTCTGCGACCGAAGAGTCTTCCTCTAAACTCTCGATTGTATTGGCGTTTGTATTTTCCTGATCTTGATCGTCACTCATCCTGATACCTATACAAGCGGGGAGATATCCATAGGAGGAGGGAAGTCAACGGGTAAAGGGAAAAAAATGATGCGGGTACTATGAGGTTAGGCCCATTGCTTCAGGCCCGCGCCTCCTGCACGGCGATAGAGGAGTTCAAGCCCATGCAAGGTCAAAAACGGTTCAATATGTTGAATCGATCGCGCCTCCGGCGCAATCACCGGGGCTAATCCACCCGTGGCGATCACATATGAAGCGCGCCCCATTTCCCTTTCCATTCGCTGAACAAGCGTATCCACGAGACCGGCGTAGCCGAAGATGAGCCCCGACTGAATACTACCTGCGGTATCGGTTCCTATGACGGTTTTAGGCCGGGCGAGCTCGACTTTGCTCAGCTTCGCAGCTCGTGCAAACAGGGCATCCGCGGAAATTGTCAGACCCGGTGCGATCACGCCTCCAAGATACTCTCCATCTCGGCTGATCGCGCAAAATGTCGTCGCGGTGCCGAAATCAACGATGATGAGATCGCAGCGAAACTTCTCATAGGCCGCAGCCGCATTCACAATGCGGTCGCTTCCGATCTCTTTCGGGTTCGAGTATTTCAGTGTTAAGCCTGTATCCATCTCGGGTGAGACGGTGATGGGAGTGCAGCCAAAGGACGTTTCAACCATCGATTCAAACGTTTCCGTGAGGGCGGGAACGACGCTGGAGATGATTGCACCGGTGATTTGCTGAGGGAGGCGCCCGTCTCGGGCCATGAGGCTGAGACAAAGGACACCGTACTCATCGGCAGTCGTCTTTGGATCAGTCGCCAACCGCCAATGAGTCAGCAGAATCGATCCGTCAAAGATTCCTGCGACAACGTTGGTATTTCCGATGTCGATCGCCAATAGCATCGGATTCATTCTACCCGGCCTCGTGCTCTTTCGCTACTCTCTCAGCAGGAGGTTGACAAACTATTTTGCAAGTGTGGAATACCGGGAGATTGAAAAGTCTCAGGCTATCTCACAAGAACCCACAGGCTGGTCAAAAAGGTCGACCAGCAAGGCCGCAGCAAGCAAAGAGGCGAAGCGTACTCTGAGCCGTACGTTGAGCCTCTAAGCACCGCGAGAACGCCGCTGGTGGACTTTTTCAATAGCCTGTTAGATGAATGACATCGGCTGCCCGGACCTCGACGAGAGGCATCGGTTGTGAGCGAGGGTGAGGTGACAAGGGTCTCACTTGCAACGCGCCGTCGGCAGAGAGAGCTTCTGCGATGCCGACGATCGGTTGCTCATTCGTGAACAGGACGCGAACTCGGCGTCCCAGCGTGGCACAGCGAGCCGTATAGGCCTGTCGCAGCCTGACTACTCCATGAGTCCGAAGCTCGCCAAGGCAGTGTTCAAGTTCCAGGAGCAGTTGAGCAATGAGTCGATTGCGGTCGATCGATTGTCGTGAGGCTTCCAGTAATGAGGTCGCAATCGGCCGCAATTCTTCCGGAAAAGACATCTGGGGGAGATTCACATTGAGCCCGATTCCAATGACCACGACCGGGTCATTGGTGGTGGCGAAGCTGCTCTCACAGAGAATCCCGCCGACCTTGCGTTCATGGAGAAGCAGGTCGTTCGGCCACTTCAGGGAAAGAGATACAGCGGCTACCTGTTGGGCGGCCTCGGTTACGGCCAGCGCGCTGGCAAGCGGCACCCAGGATAACCATTGCGAAAGCGAAAGGTGCTCCCCCATCCCCCGTACAATGACGGAACAATAGATATTCAATCCCGGCGGAGAAAACCAGGTGCGCCCATGTCGGCCGTAGCCGCCTGACTGGCTTTCCGCAATGACGACGGTGCCGTCTCGTGCGCCGTTCTGAGCAAGCGACAATGCCTCCTTGTTGGTCGAGGGGAGATCTTGGTGAAGATACAGGGCGTGACCAAGCGACGTGGTCGTAAGGGTGCTGCGAATACTATCGAGATTGAGAGGGGTAGAGGACACCATCAATTACGCACGCCGGCGTCGTGAAGGCCGAGCTACCGTCATGACAAGGCTGACTGTTGCCGCCGGAGCAGAATGGGTGAGTGCTCCGATGGAAATGCGATCGGCGCCGGCAGCTGCCATGGCTCTGACGTTCTTAAGGGTGATGCCGCCCGATACTTCCACCAGGGCTTGCTTCTTGATCAATGCCACGGCACGTCGAACTAGGTCTGGAGCCATGTTGTCCAGCAGAATAATGTCAGGTTTTCCTGTGAGCGCCTGTCGGACCTCAGAGAGGGATTCCACCTCGACAGTAACTGGAAGCGCGCTTGACCGATAGACATATGCCAATCGACATGCCTGTTCAACCGGTCGTCGATTGCGTCGGAGAAGAGCCAGATGGTTATCTTTGATCAAGATGCCGTCACCCAATGATCGTCGGTGGTTGATCCCTCCGCCGAGCGAAACGGCCCACTTCTGGAGCGCACGCCAGCCGGGAAGAGTTTTCCTCGTATCCAGGATGCCGGTAGGGTAGCCGCGCACGGCTCGGCAGAACCGTTGCGTCAAGGTAGCGATCCCGGACAGGTGTTGAAGAAAGTTCAAAGCGACCCGCTCTGCTTGCAGGATGGACCGTCCGTCGCCCTCGATATGCAGGAGTACCTCTCCATTCTTAGCTCGGTCGCCGTCGCGCTTGGCGACCGACAATCGCAGGGAAGGATCGACCATGAGAAAAGTCTGAACCGCCGGGGCCATTCCCGCCACGACCAACGGCTGTTGTGCGATGATTTTAGCCAGAGCCGGCACCGGGGATGAGAAGATCGAGGCGGTCGTGGCATCTCCCTGAGCGAGGTCTTCTTCGAGGCCCTGGCGCACAACGCGGCGGATTTCTGCAGCAGGAAGTATGGCCATCGGTCAGGTTGCGAGCATGGCGCGGAGCTGCTGTTCACTGTTAGCCAGCAATGCACGATCGCGGGACAGGGTTTGCACCCTTTCCTGATGCTCGACGATCACGTCAGGCGGAGCTTTCGACACGAACTCGGCATTCTTAAGCTTTCCGCTGATCCGGTGCAATTCCTTGTCGGTCTCAGTGAGTTGTTTGGCCAGGCGGTCGATCGCCTTTTTGAGGTCGACGTCCTCAGCGACTATGATGCCCACCGAGAGGCCTTCCGTGACGAGTCTCAGCAATCTTGCCGTCGGCCAATCGCGCGGCGGGCTCACATCAGCGGTGCCGCGGCTGAGGTGGGCTAGGTGCCGTTGTAACTCGTGGAGCTGATTCTGCCTGTTCGGGGCGTCGTGTCCGACATGAAACGGAATTTGCTGACCCGGCGGATAATTCAAGAGGGCTCGGCCGGTTCGGACAAGCCCCACCGTTTGTTCCAGCAATGCAAAGTGCTGTTCTGCATCAGGTGCGGACCACCCCTCGTCAGAGGCCGGATACTTTTGTACGACGATGCTATCTCCCTGATGAGGGATCGTCTGCCAAATTTCTTCCGTGATGAACGGCATGAAAGGGTGCATCAGCCGCATGGTCGTTTCCAGCGTCTCCACGAGAGTATGCCTGGTGATTGCTCCGTCCGGATGTTCAGGTGTTTGCAGGACCGGTTTGATCAATTCCAAGTACCAGTCGCAGTACTCGTGCCAGATGAACTGATAGAGGACTGTCGCCGCACGATCGAATCGGTATGACTCCAACTCCACCGTGACGGCGCGGATCGTGTGAGCGAGGCGGCTCAAGATCCACCGGTCTGGAAACGTCCGTTGCATCGGCGGCAGGGCGGTGCGCGGCCCGTCGAGATACATCAAGGCGAATCGCGCAGCATTCCAAATCTTATTGGCGAAATTGCGATAGCCCTCAATCCGCTCTTCTGCCAGCTTGATATCGCGTCCCGGCGAGGCCATCGAGGCCAAGGTGAACCGAAGGGCGTCGGTGCCGAATTGATCCATGACGTGCAGCGGATCGATCACGTTACCCTTGGATTTGCTCATCTTCTGGCCTTCTGCGTCGCGGACCAAGGCATGGATATAGACATCTTTGAAGGGTACGTCTCCCATGAACTTGAGCCCCATCATGATCATGCGAGCCACCCAGAAGAACAGAATGTCGAGGCCAGTGACAAGCACCGAGGTCGGGTAGTAGGTTTTTAGTTCCTGTGTTTGCTCCGGCCATCCCAAGGTCGAGAAGGGCCACAGGGCGGATGAGAACCAGGTATCGAGTACGTCGGGATCGCGGATCAATTCCTGGCTGTGACAGACCGGGCACCGAGTGGGGGCCGATTTGGAGACGATCGGTATGGCGTTCTGTAAGATAGTAGTCCGACCGTCCGTAGTGATGATCTGACGACTGTTGCAAATCAGACAGTACCAGGCGGGAATTTGGTGCCCCCACCAAATTTGCCGTGAGATGCACCAATCTTTGATGTCCCGCATCCAACCAAGATAGTTGTTGACCCAACCCTCGGGAATGATACGGATGCGACCGTCTTCTACCGCTTTGATCGCCGGCTCCGCCAGCGGCTTGATGTCCACAAACCATTGGGGTGAGAGATATGGCTCCACGACGGTCTTGCAACGGTAGCATTTTCCGACGGCCATCTTGTGGTCCTCGGTCTTCTCAAGCACCCCTTGTTCTCGAAGCAGCGTTTCGACCTTGGGACGCGCTTTGGAAACAGGAAGGCCACGGAGCATTTCGATTACCGATGATTCGACAGCCGCCCGTTGCATCCCCGCAGCATCGAGCAATGCGATATGATCGAGTACTGCAAGTCGAGGAAGTTTGTGCCGCTCTCCGGCTTCATAGTCGTTAAAGTCGTGTGCCGGAGTGATCTTGACGGCGCCGGTGCCGAATTCCAGATCTACGAGGATCGAATCGCCTACGATCGGAATCTCGCGCGTAGTCAGCGGCAGGCGGACTTTCTTGCCGATCAAATGACGATAGCGTGGGTCATCGGGATGGACAGCCACCGCCGTGTCTCCCAGCATCGTTTCAGGCCGCGTGGTAGCCACGATCAAACTGGAATTTGGATCATCCGCCAGTGGATAGCGGATGTGATACAGCTTGCCTTTCACATCTTCGTGTTCCACCTCGATATCCGAGAGTGCCGTCAGGCAGCGTGGACACCAATTGATGAGTCGCTCGCCACGATAGATCAATCCGTCTTCATACAGCCTTACGAAGACCTCGAGGACGGCCTTGGACAAACCTTCGTCCATTGTAAATCGCAAACGGTCCCAGTCACAGGATTCTCCCAGCTGCTTTTGCTGATTGACGATCGTGTTACCGGACGTCGCTTTCCATTGCCAGACCCGTTCGACGAATCGTTCCCGTCCCAGTGACTCCCGCGACAAGCCTTCGACCATCAACTGCTTTTCCACCACGTTCTGCGTGGCGATGCCGGCGTGATCGGTTCCCGGGAGCCAGAGGGTATTACGTCCCTGCATGCGCCGCCACCGGATCAGAATATCTTGGAGTGAATGGTTGAGCGCATGGCCGACATGGAGCGAGCCCGTGACGTTCGGCGGTGGGATGACGATACAATACGGTTGGCCTGGTTGTTCCGGTGAGGCGTGGAAGTATCCGCGCGCGAGCCACTCACGCGACCATCGAGTTTCGACGGCTTTCGGGTCATAGGCTTTTTCGAGTTGAAGTGGAGCCATTGAATTCAGGTCCCAACGTGCGGTCGGCATCTTAACATGTCTGCTTCTCACAGAAAACGACATCAGTCTCTGCTTGTGGCCTTCTGAGGCATGTGTTATACAGTCGCCGACCAAGAGATCATCAAACACATCCTGTAGGAGGACCATGGCACGAGGTCGTGAGAAGGATCGGAAAACGCGAAAGAAACACCGGAAAAATGTTAAGCGGGTGAAAGCCCTGGCCAAGGCTCGTCGAGGGAAGCGGGGCAAGAAAAGCTAGATCTGAGAGGGGTGTGACGCTTCTTCAGTTTCGATCAGACGTTTGAGCTCGGCCTTGATGTGCTGCTCGGCGACATCAGGTACGATTCGCTGAACGGCCTGTTCGACGGTTTGTCCGACTGCGGCTCTCACCAAGTCGTCCGCCAGTAGCGGGGCCTGCCTCAGCACCTCACGTTTAAGCTCATCTTTGACCAATTGATCGACCGTTCCCGTCTGTTCCCGCACGGCCACGGGTAAGTATTGATGGATCCCGGATTCGACCTGATCCTTGACCAGTCGATCGACGCTCTCTCCGAGAGAAACTTTGGCCGCCTCGGACACGGTTTGGCGGATCATGGGCTGCATGGCCTCTAGTTCTTTCCTGATCAGAGCGGGCAATGCCTGAGCGACCAGGGGCTGAATGATCGTTGCGAGATACTCCTCAGAGAGGATGCTCCCGAGCTGTGTTTGCAATTCCTTCTGAACGATGGGTCGGACATGGGTCTCCAATTTCTCATCGATGACGCGAGGGAGCAGCTCGGCAAGACTCTGCTGGCTTCGTGTGGTCATCGATTGCAAGAGTTGGTCGAAGAGGCCCTTCATGGCATCTTCGGGGGCTGTAGAGGCGATTGGTGGCGCCGATGATACACCGGGTGAGCTGCCAAGCTGATCCATAACTTCCTCCTGGCCGTCGCCATTTGTCGGGTGGTTGATCGCCTCATCATCATCGGAGTCTGTTAAAGTCGAAGTCGGCGGCCAGACGCGCCGTTTCAGACTCTTGCTGTTCGAGGCACCAGCCTGTTTCTGTTGAAGAGATTTAAGCACGTCGAGCAAATCGTCAGATTGAAACGGTTTCTTCAGGAATGCTTTGACACCTAATGTGCGGAGGTGATTTTCGTCCGGGCGATCAGCCGGATTCACCAACGAGATGAGATACGTTTCCGTCAGGTTGTCCAGCTTATTGATCTCCTTGCAAAACCCTGAAAAAGTCATGTTATCGAGATGGTAGTCCGCGATGATCAGCGATGGCGAACTCCGTCGAGCGGCCTCAAGGGCGGCTGGGCCGTCTTGAAACCCAACGACCTCAAACCCTTCCGGAATTGAGATCTGTTCTACCAGCCGTCTCACTGCGGGGCTGCTGTCTACCACAAAGATCGGCGAAGCCATGAAAAACTCTCCCAATTTTTTAGTTTCTTCGAAGCTAGCAAGGGGGGTATTCTTTGTCAAGAAAACCATCGATAGGTGATTGGATTCACAATGTATTTCGGCACAGGACCGGTTGCCGAACTGAGATCAGGGCGGACCCATCATGAGTTCATCGATCCGAGTTGTGTTTTTCGATGCAGCCGATACCCTCTTTCACGTACACGGGTCGGTCGCTGAGATTTATCTTCGATATGCGGTTGAATTCGGCTTTGCACAGAAACCAGACTCGTTGGCAGCGATCAGACAGGCATTCAGCCGAGCGTTTCGCGAAGCCTCGCCGCCGGTCTTTGCTGCGGTTGAACCGGTTCGAGTCAAACAAAGTGAACGGCTGTGGTGGTTCGATATTGTTCATCACGTCTTCTATCGTGTGGGCATGTTCGAGCGATTCGACGAGTTCTTTGATCACGTGTTTCGTGTGTTTGAGAACCATCGATCATGGCGATTGTTTCCTGAAACCGCTTCCGCCTTGACTCGGCTCAAAGCGCGGGATCTAGAACTCGGGATCATCTCGAATTTCGATTCTCGCTTATTTAACGTGATGCGTGGACTCGGGATTTCTGAAGTATTTGACACGGTGACCATCTCAAGTTTGGCCCAGGCCGCGAAACCTGCTCCTAAAATCTTTCAAATCGCGTTGGAGAAGCATGCAGTCGATCCGGGTGAGGCTTTGCATATCGGCGATAGCTTCCGAGACGACGTGGAAGGTGCGAGGAAAGCCGGACTTCACGCCGTTCTCTTGGACCGCGAGGGGCGACGGCAACAGGCAGATGTTCAAACCATTAAGAACTTGGAGGAGCTGTTTCCACTTTTAGACCGGTTCGAGGAGTAACGGCACAAGATCTTTCGCACGGCCGTGCAGTGAGATGTCGGCCAGCGCCGACTGCGGGGTGAGATCGGGGTTGATTTCGGCGACGAACGCACCGGCTTCTTTGGCGACGGATGCGAACCCAGCAGCCGGATAGACGACGCCGGATGTGCCGATGACGAGCAAGACGTCGCAGTATTTGAGAGCTCTGGAACAGGAGGCGAGATCGACTGTCAATAACGATTCTCCGAACCAGACGATATGGGGCCGGAGCAGCGACCCACAACGAACACAGGACGGGAGGATGGGAATCGGCACATCATGGTTGTTTTCCACTACGCCACAGCCGGTGCAACGAACTTTCCAGATGTTGCCATGGATCTCAGAAATTTTCTGTGAGCCGGCGTTTCGGTGTAGCCCGTCCACATTTTGCGTAATCAACCAAAAGTCCGGACATCGGCGCTCTAGTTCGACGATGGATTTGTGAGCGTCGTTCGGCTGTTTTGTGGCGATCAGTTCGCGCCGCCAGTTATACCATTCCCACACAAGGCGAGGATCTCTCTCGAAGGCTTCGGGCGTCGCCAGGTCCTCTGCGCGAAAGTTCTTCCACAAACCGTCCGCTCCGCGAAACGTCGGCACACCGCTGTCGGCCGAGATCCCGGCGCCGGTGAGCACGGTAATGCTTCGGGCGGCAGAGAGTTGTTGTCTCACAATTCCAAGATCAGAACCGGGCGCCATGACGTTTTCGGACTCTCGCTCCAGTGCGGCTGTGTCGCCGCGCAACCGCATGCTATAGTACGCCTCGTTTCACACGCAACCATGAGGATGAGCGCATGAAAAAGGTCTTGATGGTCGGCGCCGGCTCAGTCGGTGGGTTTTTTGGAGCGCGATTGACCCAAAATAATTCTGACGTGTCGTTTTTGCTGCGGCCGAACACGCTGGCGGCGGTGAAGCAAAAGGGATTAACGATCCGCAGCGCCGATGGAACGTTTACGGTCAGGCCTCAAGCAGCTTCGGATGTGCGCCAGCTTCCTCGTCCGGATCTCATCGTACTCGGCGTGAAAGCCTATGATCTCGAAGAGGTCCTGAATCAGATCGAACCGGTGCTTACTGAAAAAACCGTGATCCTCACCTTACAGAACGGGATCGATACCGAAGACCGCCTTCTTGCGCGAATCCAACGGGATTGCGTGGTGGGCGGCGTTGCCTATATCTATTCCAAGATCGCCGAGCCCGGCGTGATCGAGCATTATAAAAAAGGGGCCGTGTCGATCGGTGAACTGATGGGGTATGAAAGCGAGCGCCTTCTCGCTATCCGTGACCTATTCACCTCGGCCGACATTCCTTGTCATCTGTCAAAGGACATTCGCCGCTCGAAGTGGGAGAAGATGTGTTGGAACTGTGTCTTCAACCCCATTACGGTGCTGATTGATGACCGTGTGGCGAAGGCGCTTGATCATGCTGAGATGATGAGTGTCATCCGGCAGATCGTCGGAGAAGTCGCGGCCATTGCGGCAAGCCTTAAAGTACCCTTGCCCCTGGACATGGCGGAACGGGTGGTAAAGGCTTCACAGGAGATCCGTGATATCCATACCTCCATGTACGACGATTGGAAAGCGGGGCGTCCGACGGAAATCGATTACTTGAACGGGTATATCGTGGAGCAGGGGCGGAAGCTGGGTATTCCGACTCCGGTGAATGAGGCGCTTACGGCCATGATCAAAGTCATCACGGTCAAGGAACAGACCGGTCAGGGGCGCGTTCGGATAGAGGGCGCTGTGGTTCAGCCGGTGTCCTTCGATCGTGCGGCGATCGTGTCATTGCCGGCCGAACATCTAATGGATGTTTCGACAGTCATGCCCGGTATGAAGGGACGAGGAATTCGGTTGAAGGGGCTACTCGATGTTCCGGCTTTGGCGATCGACGCGGACCATGTCGTCTTTCATGCCTCGGATGGAATGTATTCCGCCTGTCTCACGCTTGAGCAAGCCAGAGAACACGGGGTTTTGGTCTACGAGCTTGATGGAGCAGCTCTACCTGAAGCAAAAGGCGGTCCTTTCCGTCTGATCACACCTGGTCTGGGTGATCTCTGCGCGAACGTGAAAAGCGTGGCAAGGATCGAAGTGACGAAAGGGCCAGGGCGTGATACCAGGCAAACAACCTGTCCTCCGGCTTAGACTCACCGAGCTTCTCGTTGATCAGAAACCGTCAACGTAAGGGATATCTTCGCAAAAGGTAGGAGGTTGATTTGAACGACGCCGGATTTCAATATGTCGGACTGCTACGACGGGCAATCATCGGAGTGATTCTTGGAGCTATGGTAGGAGCGATTCAGGTTTGGTTCTTTAAGCGTGACCTCTCGCATCTCTGGGCGGCCATTGCCGCCGGGACGGTGTATATGACCACATGGATTATTTTCACGGACTGGCTTCGACTTGCAGGCGGTAAGATTCTTCTTGGAGGAATATCGGGTCTCATTGCCGCCATTGTCTGGTGGTCTCTTGCCATCCATGCTGAAGACGCGTTCATCCAGGCGGCGGTGGCCGGTGCCTGTTTCGGTGCTGCCTACTCCTGGTCCGCTCAGCGAATGACATGAATTGTTCTTCCGCCGGAGTATCACAGGGCAACAGTATTGCTCCACCATTGCGTAAGCATATGACAGATCCACTACCATGTGGTATATGAATAAGTATGTTTGCGATGGACAGAATAACAGCGCGCTCTTCATGCCGTCCAACTAGTTTGGCATGCGTAGTGGTGCTGCTCTGTGTCTGTGTGCTCACACAGATGCTGGGGGCACCGTTCACTCTTCTTGGTCTGTTGAATTCGGATGTGCTCACGGAATCGGAACTTGTTTCCGAGGATTTTTCTGCGCTCTCGCCGTCGCCTGAGCCGGAAAGACCTCGTTTCTTCCATGTGTTCACCGAGTTTCTGCCCGTGCTTCATCTGCCGGTATTACTCACATCTGTATTCCGTCCCCCTTCTGCCTAGCCTGATAGTCTCGGCACGATAGCACCAAGAGGCATGCTCTGGTTACGAGAGTACGAGAGAGTGCCCAACTTTGGCCGATTCGGAAACCCACTCATGGGCTAGGCAATTTCCGGATTCGAGTTAGTTCGGCCCATGACATACAATGTCCGCTATGTCTCCTGGCAACCTACTAGCAGACGCAAAATCAGGTCTCGTCGTCTTTTTTGTGGCGCTCCCCTTGTGCCTGGGAATTGCGCTTGCGTCGGGAGCACCCTTAGTGTCGGGGCTGCTGGCCGGAATTGTCGGCGGCATCGTGGTAGGAATGTTCAGTGGATCGCACACCAGTGTCAGCGGCCCGGCGGCTGGGTTAACGGCGGTCGTCGCCTCACTTATTCTCTCACTCGGGTCATTTTCTATCTTTCTGACGGCCGTGATTCTTGCCGGATTGATTCAAATCGTCCTAGGCATTGCCAAAGGGGGATTTATCGCCGCGTTCGTTCCGTCCAGCGTGATCAAAGGGTTGTTAGCCGCGATCGGTGTGATCATTGTCTTGAAGCAAATTCCGCATCTCGTCGGACACGACCCAGACCCTGAAGGAGAAATGACCTTCTTTCAACCGGATTTCGAAACGACGTTTACTGAGCTCATCCGTATGTTCGGGGATTTCCAACCGAGCTCCGCCGTTATGGGTCTGGTGTCCATTGCGCTGCTCGTGCTCTGGGACAAGTGGGAGCCGCTGAAGAAGTCACTCTTTCCCGCTCCTGTGGCAGTGGTCCTCTTCGGGATCGGAGCGGCGTTGTGGTTCGAGCAACTCGGCGATCCCTGGCTTATCAAACCGAGCCATTTGGTTCAAGTGCCGATTGCGAGCGACTTAGGCGAGCTCTTCGGTCTCCTTCCTCGCCTCGACTTCTCGCAATGGACGAATCCTGCGGTCTATACGGCAGGTTTCACTATAGCCATCGTGGCGTCTCTTGAAACCTTACTGAATTTGCAAGCAGTGGATCGGCTAGACCCGCAGCAGCGCATCTCGCCTCCGAGTCAAGAATTGTTGGCTCAAGGCATTGGAAACGTAGCGTGTGGATTGGTCGGCGGACTGCCGGTCACGTCAGTGGTCATCCGTGGCTCCGTGAACGTCAACGCCGGTGGAAAAACGAAACTGGCTACGATCATTCACGGCACGTTGCTGTTGGTCAGCGTTCCGCTCATCCCGACCTGGCTGAATATGATCCCGTTATCCTGTCTCGCGGCAATTTTGATCGTGACCGGCATTAAACTGGCCAGTCCGGCGCTCGTGAGGCAAATGTGGAACGAGGGCCGTTACCAATTCATTCCTTTTGTGGCGACCGTGGTGGCCATAGTTTTTACGGATCTCTTGATCGGGATTGTCATCGGCATGGTTGTGGCCATCGCCTTCATCCTCAACAGCAACATGCGCCGTCCGGTGCATCGCTTTGTGGAAAAGCACCTCGGTGGAGAGGTGGTCCATATCGAACTGGCTAATCAAGTGAGTTTCTTGAATCGTGCTGCTCTTTCTAAGGCGCTGAATGAAGTCCCTCGCCACGGCCATGTCTTGCTTGACGCACGGAACACGGATTACATCGATCCGGACGTGCTGGACTTGATTCGAGATTTCAAGGAACAAACCGGGCCGGCCCATGGCGTTGAGGTCAGTCTGGTGGGATTCCGGGGCGAGTATAACTTTGAAGATACGATCCAGTATGTCGATTATTCGACCCGCGAACTCCAAGATGCCATCACTCCGCAGCAGGTCCTGCAAATCCTCAAGGACGGCAACGAACGAGTACGCACCGGGCGGCATCTCACCCGAGACTTCAATCGTCAAGTCCGTGCCACGGCGGAAGGCCAACATCCGTTAGCCGTCGTTCTCAGTTGTATCGATTCCCCAACTCCCGCAGAGCGAGTGTTTGACCTGGGCATGGGGGACATCTTCAGTGTTCGTATCGCCGGCAATATCTCAAGTCGGAAGGTTCTCGCCAGCGCGGAATACGGATGTGCGGTGGCTGGAGCGAAACTCATTCTTGTCATGGGGCACACGCGATGCGGCGCTGTCAGTGCAGCCGTCAAGCTCCTTTGCTCGACCCAGATGAGCGCTGAAGCAGCAGGGTTTGAGCACTTCCATTACATCGTCAACGAACTTCAACAATCGGCTGACCAAGAGATCTGTCGAGATTTGAGTGAACGATCGGCCGAGGAGGCAGGGACGGTAATGGATGTCGTGGCCCGTCGGAATGTTGTGCGAGTTGTCGAACAACTGCACAAGCAAAGTAGGACAATCGATGGTCTCATCAGGAAGAGGCAGATCGCGATCGTGGGCGCAATGTACGATGTCGTTACGGGAAACATCGAGTTTTTACAAGACCATCTGCTCGTCAAAGAGAAAGCAAAGCTGCGATAGAGTGAACGGCATCGATCGGCTATTCAACGGGAGACTCGTCCCTTTTGCGAGTGGAATGATGATTCTATGCACATCAATAGGCGATCAGAAGAGACTCGATAATGGAAAAGCTCGTTAAAGGCTTCTTGAAGTTTCGCGGCGAAGTGTTCGGAAAGAAGAAAGCGTTGTTCACACGGCTGTCACAGAGCCAGGCTCCCCGTGCGCTCTTCATTACCTGCTCCGATTCGCGAGTTGACCCCACTCTCCTCACGCAGGCCGATCCTGGCGAGTTATTTATCCTGCGAAATGCCGGGAATATTGTGCCGCCCTACGGTTCCATGCAGGGCGGCACCACCGCGACGATAGAATATGCGATGGCGGTTTTACGGGTGCCCCATATCATCGTGTGTGGCCATACCGATTGCGGCGTCATGAAAGCCCTTTTGAATCCTGAGGAGGTACAAAACCTGCCGGCCGTCAAAGAATGGGTGGGCCAAGTTGAAACGACCAGACGGTTGATGCGTGAACTCTATCCTGATATCAAAGGCAGTGATCGCCTCATCAAGACGATTCAAGAGAATGTCCGTGTCCAAATCGAACACCTGCGCACACATCCAGCCGTCGCCCTGCAGTTGCGTAAGGGGAAAGTGGATCTCCACGGCTGGGTCTATTCCATTTCAACCGGAGATGTATGGGTCTACGATTTCAACTCGCAGGAGTTTGTCTCGCTCTATGAAACGGCTGTTCGCACGTAAGGTGCGCCGGCAGCCCGATACATCCGGAGATTCGGATCCCGCAACTCCTGCGGCATGCATCTCATCTCAATAGGGCAGGCCTTAGGCTGTCTGAAAACCATCGCTACTGTGTCGGTCACTGTTATCGAATCACCTGAATCTGTCGCCATCGTTCCGATTGATATCGCCAGAGTAACAACCCCATCCGAACCGTCCAGTCCGCGATCATCGCCGCCCAAATATAGAAGACGGATTGGCGTGTACAGAGAGCGGCCACTAGGGCCAACGGGACGCGGACGCCCCACATGCCGATCATCGTGGCGCCCATAATGAAGCGTGTGTCGCCGGCGCCACGAAGTGATCCAGCCAGGACCATGGTGAGAGCCAGCGGGACTTGCAATAAGGCGACGATTTGTAAAAACATTGTTCCGAGCTCGATCACGGCTTCATCGGTTGTGAACGCACGAAGCAACGTATGGGGGAAGAAGAAAAAGAGGAGACCCATACCGGCCATGATCACAATGGCCAGCCGGTTGGCTTCCCAGTTTTCCAGTTTCGCTCTGGTATACTTGCCGGCTCCGATGCTTTGTCCCACCATGGTGGCGGCTGCAATGGCAAGTCCATACCCAGGAAGGAAGGAGAAGGATTCAATCGATAACCCGACTTGATGCGCGGCATAGGCCACCGTGCCATAGAGCAGGACGAGTTTGGTGTAGATAAAGATGCCGGCCTGTTGAACGATGCGTTCACCGGACACCGACGCTCCCACCTCCCAGATCGATCGAATCAAATCCAGGCGCAGCGTAGACGACTCTTTCAAAATGGTACGACAACGCAGTAAGAGATAGAGCATTCCCGTTGCTTCGGCGAGTCCGACAGCGATGGCCGCTCCCTTGAGGCCCAAATGCGGAGCTCCCCATCGCCCATAGATAAGAGGGTACGCAAGGAATACATGAAGAAGGTTGACACCGATCAAGCCGTACATGGGGGTCTTCGTGTCGCCTGTGCCTTGGAGGATGGACGACAAGACTTGGATGAGTACGGTACAGGGAATCACAAGGAAGATGACCGTCGAATAGGGGAGGGCGAGCTCAATGACGGCGGATTCTGCGCCGAGTTGCTGCATGACGAACTGATTGCCGGCTATCCCAAGGCCGGCCAATACGAGCGAGACGCCGATTGAAAGCCACAAGAAGTGACGGGCCGCTTCTCCCGCGTCTTGTCGGCGCCGCGCTCCCCATAGCTGGGCGACAATCACATTCGTCCCAACCGAAATGCCTGAGACCAAGGTGGTTGCCACGAAAGCCAACAGTTGACCGAGGCCGACCGCGGCGATTGAAGTGGCTCCCAACCCGCCGACCAAGAGCACGGCGACAATGCCTTCGGCCCGTTGGAGAAACGTGGTGAGCGTGACGGGGAGTGCTAAGATCATCACGGACCGTCTGATCTGGGTGACAGCGTTGCCCATGGGGCGCTATCCTAACAGAGTTCCTCCTCGTACCATGTGAGAAATTGTTGCTCGCACCGTGGACTGTATGACGATGGCCGACGTTCACACCGGAGTTCCCACGAGGTTCGCACCACCGCGCCTGTCGAAATCGAAGTTCCTTTCTGGATTGCAATGTCACAAGCGGCTTTATCTGGAGATTCATCAGCCTACCTTGGCAACCCCGCCGGATGCGTCGACGCAGGCGATCTTGGACATGGGAACGGAGATTGGGATCCTGGCGCAGCGGCGCTTTCGTGACGGCGTCCTCGTCAAAGCAGGATTCCGTCAGCGAGAGGCGGCAATCGCAGAGACCGCGGCCTTGCTTCAAGATCCCATGGTTTCCGCCATTTTCGAGGGGGCCTTCGAATATGATGGCGTGTTCGTGCGCGTCGATATTTTAGAACGTGTGCACAATAGCGAGACAGGAACATCGTCTTGGCGTTTGATTGAAGTGAAGTCATCGACCAGGGTGAAAGATGTCCATCTTGATGACCTCTCTATACAAAGCCACGTCGTCCAAGGGGTCGGGTTACGGCTTGCTGCGACCTGTCTGATGCATATCGACACGGGGTATCTCTATCAAGGCGGAGAAGTTGAACTGCAGACGCTCTTCTCGATTGAAGACGTATCCGAAGCAGTGACAGATCGACGAGGGCGGGTGCCGGAACGATTGATTGCTATGAAGGCGATGTTGCTGAATTCTGAGCCACCGGAGATCGAGCCTGATCAGCATTGCCATACTCCCTATGAATGTCCATTCTGGGCTCATTGTACGAAGGAAAAACCGCAGCGTTGGATCTATTTCCTGCCGGGCAAGAAAGAGATCGTCGGTCAGCTTGTCCGGCAAGGCATCATGACGATCGACGAAATTCCGGATGACACAAGGCTGTCGGATGTACAAAGGAAGGTCAAAGACAACGTCGAGTGGACTTCATCGGAGTTAGGTCGGATTCTTCGTTCCGTCAGTTATCCCATCCACCATCTGGATGCCGAGACCGTCATGTTGGCGCTGCCGCGGTTTCCTTCTACTAGGCCCTATCAGTCGCTTCCGGTTCAGTGGTCCAACCACATTGAACTCGAATCCGGTGAAGTAATGCACCAGGAGTTTCTTCATGGTGAGGCGTCGGAGCCGCGCAGGCGTTGGGCCGAGGCCTTGATCGAGTCGCTTGGAGAAAAAGGCAGCATCGTTGTGTATTCAGCCTATGAGGAAGCCCTACTACGCCAACTTGCGGAGACGTTTCCGGAGTTTAAGTCGGCGTTCAAGGCGATTGTGAAGCGGTTGTGGGATCTGCTCCCTGTGATCAAGAGTCACTATTATCATCCTGATTTTAATGGATCGTATTCGATTAAGTCTGTGTTGCCGGCCGTGGTGCCATCGCTCGGATATGGCGATCTCACGATTCAAGAGGGTGGGCAGGCGGCAGCTGAATACTACCGGATGGTCTTTCTTGAAAGCGATTGGGTGGAACGGGATTCCATACGGCAGGCGCTGTTGCGCTATTGCGCACGAGATACGTTGGCGATGGTGGAATTGCGGAGGGTGTTGGAAAAGAAGACGAGAGAGGTTAGACCTTAGTGAAGCACCAGAGGTGCTTATCTGTCTGCAGCAATTATGATACAGCGACAAAGAGGGGGCACTGGAGGTGTTTATCCTGTCGCCAAGAGTAATCGTAAGGGCTCGGGTACGACCAAGCTTGGTATGGCGGAGAGGATGGGAATTCGAAGTCGCGTTCGCCAAGATGCCTCACGCTCCTACTGAGGGGGCCAGCCCCCTCGTAAACTCTCCACGCGGGGGAACCTTTCCCCCGCGGACCCTCTTGTTCGAATCCCACCCTCTCTCTGTTGTTCTTAGAGCGATTGGGTTTGGATCGGTTCGGTAAATTGAGCAGACACAGCTGTTGGTATGGCGGAGAGGGTGGGATTCGAACCCACGGTCGAGTTACCCCGACAGCAGTTTTCGAGACTGCCCGATTCGGCCGCTCTCGCACCTCTCCGCTTATGGCAGATCGTCGGCTGGTTTGAGTATCGAGCAGGTGAGGGGAACATGCTCGATGAGCGTGCCGAGCTTACCGTGGTCGATGCAGTTTTGCAATGGCTGTACGGGACCGCACGAGACTTGGTTTGAAACGGAACATGTGTGCGCGTTACGAAGTCGAAGGGGGAAATAACAACTCGGTTAACTCTGCGGTCTCCACCCCTCGTTTTACCAAGGTAGAGACATCAATCAGGCGTTCGACTTTTTGCACATCTTCAAGGCGAGTTTTGGTGCTGGGATGGGGAGGCACAAATAGTTTGCAACAGTCCTGATCCGGCTCTATCGACGTCTCGTAGGTGCCGAGACGTCTGGCTTCGTCGATGATTTCGCGTTTGTCCATGCCGATCAATGGTCGGAGGATCGGCAGCTCTGCCGCTTCTTCAATCGCACACAAATTCTGAGGCGTTTGAGAGGCTACTTGACCCAGGCTATCGCCGGTCACTAACGCCCAACACTGTTCTTTTCTCGCCAACTCTTGGGCGATTCGGATCATCATCCGTCTGTACAGTACGATGCGGAACTGGGCAGGCGCGCTCAGGATGATTTCTCGCTGGATTTCCCCAAAAGGAATCACATAGAGACGTGACTCGTATTGAAAGGTGGTGAGGTGCCGTACGAGTTCGTGGACTTTTTCTTCCGAGGCCCGACTGACCAACGGCCGCCCCGAAAAATGAATGAAAGAAGCAAGGCAGCCGCGCTTTATCATGCGATAGGCGGCCACAGGTGAGTCGATCCCCCCCGAAATCAGGCAGGCGATCTTTCCACTCACACCGACCGGCATGCCGCCGGGACCTTCGGTCTTTTCCGCCGAGCAGAAGGCTTCCTTCGACAGAAGTTCGGCATAAATCGTCAAGTCAGGATTCTTTAAGCTGACTTTCTTCCCGGTTCTGGCACAGACCGCCGCCCCGAGCGCTTTTTCTATGTCCATCGAAGTCAACGTCAGGCGCTTGTCTGCTCGTCTGGCTGTGACCCGGAACGTGGTGAAGGATTGCGATTCAATTTCTTCGAGGACGGCCGTTGTGATCGCATCCAGGTCGGGATGAGTCAATTGCAGCGGAACCACACGGCCCAGCAAAAAATTGGCAATGCCGCATATACGTTTGAGCCGGTCTCGAACCATTTCGCGTGAGGCTTCGGGTGGGAGCCAGATACGGATTCGACTGTGAAGGTTCTCGACTTGCCGAACTCCGAGATCCTTCAGGGCGGTCCGGATGTTCTTAATGAGGCGCTGCTCGAAGTAGTCTCGATTGTTCCCCTTTAGAGCGAGCTCGTGGTAGTGGGCGATGACGCAACGCATACTGGAGATAGATTGAGGTCGAGGTTAAGGTCGAAGGTCGTTCTTTCCCTGAAAGCTCAGCCGTAGCCTCAACCTTGGCTTGAAGTTTCCAAGAACCGTTCGGCGTCGATTGCAGCCATACAGCCGGTACCGGCTGCGGTGATGGCTTGGCGATAGTGGGAGTCTTGTACATCCCCGGCCGCAAATACACCGGAAACATTGGTGGCTGTTCCATGATTCGTCAGGATATAACCCGCGCCGTCCATCTTCAGCTGGCCAGTGAAGAGCGTGGTGTTTGGACGGTGGCCGATCGCCAGAAAGAACCCGGCACAGTGCAAATCCCAGACTTTTCCGGTGATGACATTTCTGATGCGAACACCGGTCACGACATCCTGTCCAAGAACATCTTCGACGACACTGTTCCAGACAAAAGCAATTTTTTCATTTTTCATGGCTCGGTCTTGCATGATTTTGGAAGCCCGAAGCTTGTCGCGACGGTGAACAACCGACACTTTGGTGGCGAACTTGGTGAGAAACGTCGCTTCTTCCATCGCGCTGTCTCCGCCGCCTACGACAACGAGTTCTTTGCCTTTAAAGAAAAACCCATCGCAGGTCGCGCAGCTCGAAACACCATAGCCCCACAATCGTTTTTCGTTTGAGAGACCAAGAGTGATCGGAGAGGCGCCGGTCGCGATGATCAACGTCTTGGTTCCAAGGGTTTTCTCACCATCCACAACGACTTTAAAAGGCCGAGTTTGGAGATCGACCGATGTGACATCACCGGTTTTGAAGACCGTTCCGAACCGCTCTGCCTGAGAGCGCATCTCTTTGATTAACTCAGGCCCCATGATGCTTTTTGCAAAACCAGGGTAGTTTTCGACCTCGGTCGTAGTCGTGAGCTGACCACCTGCTTGCCAGCCTTCGATGAGGAGCGGGGCGAGATTCGCACGAGCAGCATAGATGGCAGCGGTGAGCCCCGCAGGGCCGGAGCCGATGATAACGACGTTGTGCATGCGGGGACTGTATCACACTACAGGAAGGAGACGGTAGAAGGCTAATTTGGATCGAAGCCATGTCGACGCGCAGCGGCAACATATGATTCGCACGTTCCATGATCGGCTAAAATGAGCAGGTCAATATCGTACGTGGCGCGAGGTTTTCCGTGAGCACCCAGGGCTAACGCTCCGATCAGGCAGAAGGGGAGCGGTGGATTGGAGAGTGCCTCGATAGCCGTCCTGAGGACATCCAAGTAATCGGCGTCGCTCTGGTCGGGTGGAGACATAACGAGTCTTTGGGATGGATGGCCGGCTAAGGATATGTGGGGGTGTGTTCCTCGCGGTGCGAATCGCTGAACGCTCTTATCAACTTGCGCTGTGCGCTTGAGAGGCGACAGACTTGGAGTATTCCTTCTGCCGGTGTGGCAGGGTATTCATCAAGGCTCAGCTGCTTCGCAGTGACATGCAGCTTACGCAACCAGATCGGCGGATCGTCCGGATCAATCGGCATAACTCATCATAGCGTAGAAAAGGAGAAAAAGCCTATTGACGCATGAGAACGCCGATCAATTAAGAGTCCGGAGGTCCTCAAGAAGCTTGGAGACCTCTCTGGCAAGCTGGTTTCGATTCTTGGTGCCATCCAGAACATAATCCGCCAGACGGCGTTTCTTTGCCAGAGGCATCTGGCTTCTGACGCGACAAAGCGCTTCGGAACGTGAGAGACCATTCCGTTTTCTGAGGCGGGCGATCTGGGTTTCTCGATCAGCGGTCACGACGATGATCTTATCCACCCGTTTGTCGATGCCGGCTTCGAAGAGTAAGGGAACGTCGTAGATCACAACCGCTTTGGGATCGCTCTTTGCGGCTTGTTTCGTGAGTCTGATCTGTTCACGCGCGACATGGGGGTGGATGATCCGTTCGAGGCGGCGGAGGTTCCTTTTGTCGTGAAAGACGATCGCACCCAGAGCATGACGATCGATAGAGCGATCGAGCTTCAAAATGCGCCGGCCGAATATCCTGACAATTTCCCGCCACGCCGGCTTGCCTGGCTGAACAACTTCACGGGCCAATTCATCGGCATCGATCACAATGACACCGCATTTCTTGAACATCTTTGCCACGGTGCTTTTTCCACTCGCGACGCCTCCTGTGAGTCCGATCAGAATCATTGCGACGGAGCTTATCATGTGACATACAGTGTACGAAACCGCAATTGACATCCTTGGTTCCGCGCTTGTATGAAGCTCCGTATGCGATATGTCCTTCTAACCGCACTCCTTTTGGGTTTCATAGGCGTCGGAAGCAGCTCGGCCTGGGCTGAAAGTACGGTGCCTAGTCCACGAACGATCACCGTCTCGCTCGATGGCTCGGGGGATTTCTCTTCGATTCAAGAGGCGGTCGATAGTGCCAGAAAGGGCGATACGGTGTTGATCAAGGCCGGGTCCTACGCTCAGGACTTGACCATTCACAGCAAAGAGAAGATCAAGATTGTCGGCGCGGGTGTTGACAAAGTCAGCTTGCTTGGACGGAGTGAGATGGTTGGTGCGCTGCATGTGGGTAAATGGCCGTATGGGGCGACGGATATTGAGATCAGCGGTCTCACGATCAAGGACCACGGAGGGCATGCCCTCGGTATTTTCAACGGAAACCGCATCACGTTGCATCAGGTCCACGTGAAAGGAATGATCTTCGGTCAACAAGTAGAAGATGTTCGTATCGAAGACTGTGTGATCGGGGGGAGTGAGACGACAGGCGTACACTTTTCTGATTCTCAAGTCCTTTTGATCGGAAATTTAATCCATGATAACGATCACGGTGTGAATGTGACCGGCAAGTCTTCGGTTCGGCTTGAGCGCAATATCATCACCAGAAATTTATTCGAGGCCGTCGTGATCAGTGACCAGGCAAAAGCGGTCTTGATCAATAATACCCTGGTCAAGAATGGTGGTGGAGCGGCATTCCTAGGCTTGTCGACGATTGAAGCATCGGGGAATATTCTGAGCCTCAATAAAGTCGGCTTTCTCATTGCAGCTTCGAGTCAGACCAAGATGTCGTACAACGCCTTGTTCAATAATGAGGTGAGCTACATGAGGGCTGGTTCTCCGAACATTCATGCGCCGGAACTCCAGGATGAGTCCGATATGATCGCCGATCCACGCTTTGTGGATGCGGAGCATGACGATTTCCGACTGAAACCCGACACGACTTTGCTCAATCGCGGAACGTTTCGTTATCTCGGAGCGCTCCCTCCGTCTTTCTCTCCCGCACAAAATCCATAATAGTGCAGCTGAAACAATGAGA
This sequence comes from Nitrospira sp., assembly GCA_019636835.1. Classification (GTDB taxonomy): domain Bacteria; phylum Nitrospirota; class Nitrospiria; order Nitrospirales; family Nitrospiraceae; genus Nitrospira_D. The sequence goes on along the minus strand of JAHBWU010000005.1, from coordinate 29,665 downwards.
TAGTGGATGCCCCTATCCTGGGCAATGCGTATGGTATGCTCTCTCTATAGTACGTTTCCTTCCGGCCGATTCCTCAATTAAAGTAATCTCACAAGGGCGCCGAGAAGGAATCAACCAGGAGGTCTTCCTTGGCTAGCTTTCGTAGTGACCTAGAAAAGCCATCGGGTGAAGGCATTCCCTCGCTTATGGACATGGAGTCCGGTAAGTTGGTAGGAGCTGTGTTGCCTATGTCTGAGCAGGCCCAGATCCAGATGCGGAACAGCATCGAAGTCATTGAATATCTCTTGAATCAAGAACGGGTGATCTGGAGTTAGGTGTTTGACTCCGGTCTTTTCAGCGCAATCCCCCATAACATTCAGCCTTCACTCTATCGACGATTCGTGTAGGGATTCCGTTACCATCTCGACTCACACCGATATCTTCTTCAAGTAAACATAGGAAAGACCGAAAAAAGATAGGAGTCTGGCTCTGGCGTTGAGCCGGCATCAGCTTGATTCTTGTCTTCAGTAGATGCATCGTACCCCCTAACTGCGTCTCACTCACGCACACGGTAGGAGGTCCAGTGGGGAAAACAGGTCGGACATCATCTCGCGCTCAAGCGCCTCGGAACGCTGAGCGGCAACGGCTTGACGACGATGCGATTCGTAAGCAGCACTGGAAGCGATGGGGGCCGTACTTGAGCGAACGTGCCTGGGGAACGGTGCGTGAGGACTATAGCCTCCATGGAACGGCCTGGGAAGCCTTTCCTCATGACCATGCCCGCTCGCGCGCCTACCGTTGGAATGAAGATGGCCTAGCCGGAATTTCGGATCGTCATCAATGTATCTGTTTTGCTCTGGCACTTTGGAATGGACGCGATCCCATTCTGAAGGAGCGTATATTCGGTTTGACCGGAAACGAAGGGAACCACGGAGAAGATGTAAAAGAATATTATTTCTATTTGGATTCAACGCCGACTCATTCATATATGAAGTATCTCTATAAGTATCCACAGGCAGAGTTTCCCTACGCGAAACTTGTAGAGGAAAATCGCCGTCGCCCACGTGGAGAGTCGGAATACGAGTTGATCGATACCGGAGCGTTTCATGAGAACCGCTACTTCGACGTTGTGGTGGAATATGCGAAGGCGACGCCGGAAGAGGTTCTCATCCGCATACAAGTGACGAACCGAGGACCAGATCATGCCGAGTTGACGCTGTTACCGACTCTCTGGTTCCGGAATACGTGGTCGTGGGGGATCGATGCCCGTCGACCGAGAATGCGTGAAGGAAAACCTGTCGATGAGATGAGCGTGATTGAATTGGATCACGAGTATTATGGTGAACGGCGCTTATGGTGTGCAGGGAAACCGCCGTTGCTCTTTACTGAAAATGAAACGAATACGCGCCGATTATACAATGACCAAGACGGCGCTAAGTATGTGAAGGATAGTTTTCATGACTACATAGTCCATAATCGGGTAGATGCGGTCAATCCGGAGAAGATCGGTTCAAAGGCTGCCGCTCAGTACCGGCTTTCACTTTCCCCAGGAGCATCGGAGGTCATTCGTCTCCGTCTGACCAATAGTACGGAGCCGGCGGGGTTTGAAGCTCAATCGTTCAATGAGCTCTTCGAGCGACGTATTTATGAGGCGGATGAATTCTACGACGAACTGGCTCCGGCTGATCTTTCCGATGATGCAAAACTGGTACAACGGCAGGCGTTCGCTGGATTACTGTGGAGCAAACAGTTCTACCATTATGACCTGAAACGCTGGCTCGTCGGCGATCCAGGGATGCCGGACCCTCCCCATGAACGTCTCCACGGACGGAACTCAGACTGGACACATCTTTACAATGCCGACGTGATTTCGATGCCGGACAAATGGGAGTATCCCTGGTATGCGGCTTGGGACCTGGCATTCCATTGCATTCCGCTGGCACTTGTTGACTCGACGTTTGCCAAGGAACAGCTCATCCTGATGCTTAGGGAATGGTACATGCATCCGAACGGTCAGATTCCGGCGTATGAGTGGGCGTTCGGCGACGTCAATCCGCCGGTTCATGCTTGGGCAGCCTGGCGGGTCTATAAGATCGAGAGAAAACGAAAAGGAGCCGGTGATCGAGTTTTCCTCGAACGAGTGTTCCATAAGCTGTTATTGAATTTTACCTGGTGGGTCAATCGAAAGGATGCCGAAGGGAAGAACATCTTTCAAGGTGGTTTTTTAGGGCTCGACAACATCGGCGTCTTTGATCGGAGCGCCCCGCTGCCGACCGGCGGTCATATCGAACAGTCGGATGCGACAAGCTGGATGGGGATGTATTGCCTCAATATGCTCTCGATCGCACTCGAATTGGCGCGTGACAATCGGGCATACGAGGATGTGGCGAGCAAGTTTTTTGAGCACTTCGTCTACATCTGCCGAGCCATGAACAACATCGGCGGAGAAAAAATCGAGCTCTGGAACAGGGAAGACGGATTTTTCTATGACGTATTGCATCTTCCTGACGGACGAACCGTTCCGCTCAAGGTTCGATCCCTCGTCGGACTGATCCCGCTTTTCGCCGTTGAAACGTTGGACTCCGAGTTGGTCGATAGCCTTCCCCGGTTTAAGCACCGCATGCAGTGGTTCATCGAAAATCGGCCTGATTTCAGCGCCCATGTGGAGACTCATTCACAGGATGGAGGAGTGCGGAGGTTTCTGTCCCTGGTCAATCCGACGCGACTCAAGTCGGTGTTACGGTATATGCTCGACGAGGAAGAATTTCTCTCCCCCTACGGCATTCGCGCGCTCTCACGCTACCACAAGGACCATCCCTATGTGCTTTCCATCATGGGCAGGGACTATCGTGTCGACTATGAACCTGCCGAATCAAGCACGGGGCTGTTCGGAGGGAATTCAAATTGGCGAGGTCCCATCTGGTTTCCGGTCAACTATCTCCTAATCGAGTCGCTCCAGAAGTTTCATTACTTTCTTGGTAATGAGTACAAGGTCGAGTATCCGGTGAGTTCCGGCCAATTCGTTTCCTTACATGAGGTGGCTTCTGAACTGTCGCGCCGGCTGACTCATATTTTCCTTCGCAATAAAACCGGCAAGCGTCCGGTCTTCGGAGGTACGGGCAAATTCCAGGAGGATCCTTTCTGGAGAGACGCTATTCCTTTCTACGAGTATTTTCATGGTGACAACGGTGCCGGTATCGGAGCCAGCCATCAGACAGGGTGGACAGGTCTTGTCGCCAAGTTGATTCAGCAGTCGGGGGAGTAGGGGTGTGAGGGCGGCACGGACCGAGCAATTTCTTCGCTCGCGCAACGCGCACGCAAGGTCTACTCAAGAACCGGAATATCGGGCGGTGCTCGTTGCATGCGCGCGGTGAGAAACCGCTCAATCCGTGCCACCCGAGATGTGGACGAAGATGAAGATTGGAAAGAAAGATTGTCAAAATCTCGGTCGTGCACTGAGCCTCGAATGGCTGGAGACGAACGGTCGCGGAGGGTTTGCATCGGGAACGGTGTCAGGTGCCAATACACGCCGGTACCATGCCTTGTTGTTGACAGTGCAACAGCCGAGGACCAATCGGTACGTGCTGGTCAATCATATTGAAGAATGGCTCTCTGTCGACGGCGAGCAAGTTCCACTTTCGACGAATCTCTATCCGGACACAGTTCATCCGCAGGGATATCTCCACTGCACGTCGTTCGTATCAACCCCCTGGCCAACATGGATCTATTCGTATAAACGCAAGAAAATTCAGCGTGAAATCTTACGTATTTGGGGACGCGACATCGTTTTTGTTCGATGGAAGTTAATCGATCCAAAGAACAACGATGTGACTCTCACGGTGCGGCCGATGCTGACCGGCCGCGACTACCATGCCCTGCACCACGAGAACGAACGGATTTTCACGCAAGCCACGATCAATAAAAGGTTGGTGATCTGGCAGCCCTATGAAGGTTTGCCGGTCATGCGCGCCTTTCACTCCGGAAGCTATCGTCATGCCCCCGACTGGTTTCGGCATGTCCAGTTCACCCTGGAACAGGAACGTGGACTCGATTTTGGAGAAGACTGGTGGTCACCGGGAGAATTTGTATACACATTGCAGCCTGGTGAGGAACAAACGTTGGCGTTCACTAGTGAAACGGTTGACAGACTTGATAGCGCGGATCTCGTCCACAAGGAACGTGCCCGGCGGATACGGCTGCAAAAGGCTGCGCCGGATGTCGATCGATTGTCCGACGCATTGTGGCAGGCGGCGGATTCATTCTTGGTTCAGCGAGGCACTCAACACACGGTGATAGCGGGGTATCCATGGTTTACGGATTGGGGACGAGATACCTTTATCTCACTTCCCGGGCTCTGCCTCGTTACCGGACGGCATGAGATGGCTTGGCAAATCATCCAGACTTTTTCCTGTTCTGTTTCGGAAGGTATGGTGCCCAATCGCTTTCCGGATCAGGGCGAAGACCCGGAATACAACTCTATCGATGCCTCACTGTGGTTCGTCCATGCCGTCGACCGGTACCTTACGTATAGCGAAGATGCAACACGTGTCCGATTGATCGCGTGGCCGACGATTAAGCAGATTCTCGACGGCTATCGCCAAGGCACGCGATACAACATCCATATGGACGTCGATGGTCTCATCATTGGCGGAACGCCCGGTACACAATTGACTTGGATGGATGTGAAAATCGGTGATTGGGTCGTTACCCCACGGTACGGAAAGCCGGTAGAGATACAGGCTTTGTGGCTTAGGGCCCTGGAGATCGGTGCACGACTTGCTGCCCAGTTTAGTGAACGGGATTATGCTGAGGACTGTCGGAAAGATAGAGTGCGAGGGGTAGAATCCTTCCGTGAAAAATTTTGGTACAAAGACGGACGGTATTTGTACGATACGATCGATGGGCCGGAGGGAGGCGACACGTCACTTCGGCCGAATCAAATTTTTGCGATCGCCCTCTGTGATGATCTGCTGACGAAGGAAGAAGCGACACAGGTTCTCCACATCGTCAAGGAGCATCTCCTCACGCCGGTGGGACTGAGAACGTTGTCGCCGACGGACGTTCGATATCGCCCTCGGTACGAAGGCTGTCCCATGGAACGAGACAGTGCATATCATCAAGGAACTGTCTGGCCGTTTCTCCTGGGCCCCTTTGTCACAGCATGGTTGAAAATATTTGGACATACGGACAAAACAAGAACTGAGGCCCGGTCGTTTCTCAACGGAATAGATGCCCATTTACAGCAGGCCTGCCTTGGGCAGGTGTCGGAAATTTTCGATGGGGATCCTCCACATCATCCCCGAGGCTGTCCAGCTCAAGCCTGGTCAGTTGCGGAGCCTCTCCGTGCATTGGCTGAAGACCTTGGGATATCGATTTCGACGGGAGTAGTCCGCGCAACTCGCAGCAAGTAAGCCCTTGCCACATCGCAGCCATACCTGAACCTGAGTCGTCGGCTTCATGCTCCCTTGACAGAGTTCGGGCGCACCCGTAGTCTGAACGTGCTGGATATGTTTGGAGGACTAAGCGCTATGGCACTCTTCATACCGAACCGCAATGGCCGACCGGTCATTACCTACATGATGATGTTGTCCCTATTAGGCCTAGCGGCACCTTGCGTTATCTTTGCCGATGAGATGCCCAAGGAGTCCGTACTGTCGCTTGGAGCAGCTGACAAGGCGGTTCACGCAGCATTAGAGGCCTGCAAAAAAGATGGATATCGAGTGAGCGTTTCCGTAGTGGATCGCGCCGGCGTCCTTCGCGCAATGGGACGTGCCGATGGCGCCGGGCCGCATACGGTCGATAGTAGCCGGAAAAAAGCCTATACGGCCGTAAGCCTGCGACGTCCTACCAGTGAACTAGCCGACCTCATCACCAAGGTCCCCACCCTGCAGGCCCTTCGGGACATGAATGGCGACATTCTTATTTTAGGTGGAGGGCTGCCTATCGAAATCGGAGGAGAAGTCGTTGGGGGAATCGGTGTCGGTGGAGCACCGGGCGCCCATCTGGATGATGCCTGCGCCCAAGAGGGGCTCGACGCGATCGGCGCAGCTTCAAAAGTTCCTCCACCGAAGTGAAAGTGCCGCTATGGGCCGCCGTCTTTGGAGGTGTCGTTCTTCTCTGCGTAGGGTGCAACAGGAATACTCCCGAACCGGCTGCGGTCGAAATAGGATCTACACGACTTCGCCTGACGATTGTGAGAATGGCGACGGATCCATTCCTTCAACGATTTAATCTCACTCTGAACGTCGAGGGGGCGAACGGCTGTTCTTCTTCAACCGAATTGTTTCCGGATACGGGCTATGCCGGTCGACGTAACGTGTATCTGGCGTTGAAGGGACGCGTGTATGTAGTCGGGCAGTACGATGCGCGTGTCATCGATCCGCAGGACTGCCAGACAAGCCTGAGAGAGTTTCGCCATCTTGATCGCGACGTGATCTTTATAGGAAGCTTCGATCAAGATGAGGAAAAACGATGGAAGTATTTTTCTGCCGTTCAACGGGCGGAGCTGCCGTTCGAGAAACGTTGATGTTCGGGAAAAACCAAACAAATTGCTGAAGAAACCATGCCAGTGATCTGATCAGGGTGTGGCGATCTCAACGCCTTCCTGCAACACAAGAACCATCACGACATGCAACAGCCGATCATCGGATATCACCAAGATGAGTATGGCGATTGGGTTGCCGATCTGGCCTGTGGCCATGGACAACACGTGCGGCATCAGCCTCCATTCACGAATCGCCCTTGGGTGCTCACCGCCGCTGGACGGGAGCAGCATTTGGGTACTCGTTTGAATTGTAAGAAGTGTGAGGAACCTGCCGATCCTTCTCCGACATCGGGATAAACTCTGCACCGTCCGCTCTCCTCCGTCACGAACGCTCCATCACTTGGCAGATGGCGCGGTTGCGCTTGCCAGTCTTCTATTGTTTCACCAAAGACGCAAAGAAAACAGAGACCGAACGGACCCTGTCCTATGGCAGAGCCGTTCGGACATCTTGACAGGACTTAAGAGTTTGTTTGACAACCAAGGCCAAGTTATCGAAGCAAATCAGGGAAATCATGTTGGCTCAACGATACCAGATCACCGTTCTGCTTGGGCTGGTGGCGCTTGTTAGCTGCTATTTGCTGTTGCCTCTTGGTGTGTCCTATCTGTTGGCGAATAGACTTCGTGAGCATGGGTACAGCAACGTCATCCTTCAACTCGGCTATCCGGGCTGGACGCACATGCGCATTCCGGTGGTCTCGTTTCAGCAGGATTTGGGCGAAGAACAATTGATGGTCTCGTTGACAGACGCGGAGATACGCTATGACCTGTCTCAACTGCTGCAAGGACGTGTCAGTCGCATCGTATTACGAGACGCGTCAATCCATGTGCTGACCGAGCAATCTACAGAGCCGACCGCGCAAGATGAAGAAGATACGGATCGGCTTGATGATGCGCAATCACCCTGGCGATTGTTGACGGCGGGAGATCTCTTACGTAGTCTCCCGATTCTGCCGTTCGATGAGTTGCAACTGGATCATCTCACTATTTTCCGTGAGCAGGCGACAGGGCCGCTTCGCAGAGTGACGATCGATGGGAGTCTGACGTACAGCGGCAGAGAGCTCGATGGTCACCTCGCGTTTCGCGGACGTGATACCGCGTCCTATGGCCTGGTCGTAGTAGGGCATTCCGCCAGTACTTGGTCGGTGACCTTGGCGGCGCAGCGCCCGCAAGCTGCGCCGATTGTTTCCTGGCAGTCGCAAGCGGATCCAAACGGCTCACAGATTCAGGTCAAGGGGCGCCTCCGGATCAACGTGCAGGAACTGGCTCCATTCATCGCACTCCTGGTCCCGATCGGTCCGGAACTGGAGAGAGTCACGGGAGAGGTGGCGATAGATTGGGCCGGGATTGCCGCTGCAGAGGCTTCGATCAGCTCTTTGTGGGAAGACGAACGCACACATCTGGACGGCAATATGCGGGTCAATGTCACGCTGCCGGCTCTGAAAGGTGTGGCAAAGGATATAGCGGTCGCTTATGAGGGGAGATTCGGAGGAAATGCCACGCAGGCGGAATGGGCCATGAGTCCCGGTGTTTTGCTGACCGCGACGATCAATACTCAACCGCGCATTATTCCCGAAGCCGTCCGATTGATACTTCCTTATGGGGATCAACCGGTGCGGATTGAGAACAGGAAGCCCGTGCAGGGGACTCTCTATTGGAAGGAAACGCCCATACGCACGGTGGCCCAAGGGCCATTGCATGTGACGTACGGTCGGACGCCGGGACCGTTGGTCGCGCAGTTCGAAACCACCCGCGCCGAGGGCCTTGGAAATGAGCTGGTGTCGGCCGAAGGGGCCTATCAGCTTGAGGGACTTCTCCCGAAGGCCATTACCGAGCGGCTTTCAGCTAAAGAGGCGATGGGAGGAGTTCAAGGGACGGTGAAACTGGCGCGGACACATCTACGTGGAGTGCTGTTGCCCCCATCTTCAGTGACGGCGAAACAGATCGGACAGGGTCCCACACTCATTTCGAGCGTCACGCTGAATCTATCCGAGCCGCTGGCGGTGGAATGCGATCTGGCGGCGATCCATTGCAGCGGGGGACCGATGATCGCGACGGTTCGGGCTCCGACCATGAGAATAAGCGGTCGGAACATTCGCGTCAGGCAAGGTGTCTTAAGAATCCAAGAGGCGGAAACGACCAAGACCGCATGGGCTGCACAAGGGACATTGTCGGTCGCCGGGGTGAGCCCGGAGCCGGGATCTTGGTGGCCTTCCACAAGTGATTGGGCCGTCAAGTTCTCAGCTGATCAGGGCGGCATCAAGGCCGATCTTCGAGTCGATACACCGACGCACGAAGGATTCGTGACCGCCAGCATTGAGCAGCCGCTGCAGACGGCGCAAGGGGTCATGCATGGGGTCATCGGTCCGCTGACGTTCAACGGCAACGACCGGCGGCTCAGCAAGATGATCATGGGGCTGTCCCCTTCAACGGATCTGATCGATGGGATGTTCACAGCCACCGTCGATGCATCCTGGGCGAGCAGCTTCCACGACCGGATCACTGCGATGAATAGGGTATCGGCAACCGCGAAGGTTGTGGCCGAGAAACTGTCCGGCTACTACGGCGATTATGTCGTGAAGGGTTTGAGCACTACGATGGTGTTATACACCCAGGGGCTTGAATCAATTGTCATGACCCGTCCGGCCTTGATCTTCGTTGCGGCAGTACAGAGTGGTGTTGACGTCGCCAATCTTGCGGCCTCCTATCAGATAAAATGGAAATCGGCGGATGATCTGCCGATAGTCGATGTCAGAGATTTCCAGTGCGAAGCATTTGGGGGAACGATCAGCAGTCCGGGATCTGTAGTAGACTTAGCCAAGCCACAGGCGACAACGACCTTTTCTCTGCAGAATCTCGATCTCGCAAAAATTCTCAGCGTGGAACAGCAGAAGGGACTTCAGGGTACCGGAACACTCAACGGGACGCTTCCCGTTATGATCACGTCGGGTGGGATCATCGTGAAAGATGGAGTGATTGAGGCACAACCTCCCGGCGGTACCATACGGTATGCATCGACGCCGGAATCGACAAAGACTTTTTCAGAGTCGGATCAGCAACTCCAGCTCGTTGCGCAGGCGCTCAACAACTTTCAGTACTCGCTGTTGCGCGTCGGCGTGAAATACGGCGAAACCGGCATGTTGGACCTCAATGCTCGGTTGGAAGGCCGGAATCCGAATCTCAGGGATACTCCTCCGATTCACTTCAACCTCACCGTGCAGGAGCACATCCCCACGCTTCTTAAAAGCCTCCGCTTGGTCGAGGATATTCACGGGACCATCGAAAGAAAGTATAGACGACAAGGACCATTATGAGGCGGACCATGCAGAGCGGAACCATATGGATAGGCGTCGGCGTGTCGGTGTGGGCAACTCTGCTCCTGACCTTGGGTGCCTGTACTCCACGAGTGGAGGTGGCTGCGTCGGAGAAGCCGATTACGATTAATCTCAACGTGAAGATCGATCATGAAATTCGGATGAAAGTCGACAAAGATTTGGAGCAGGTCCTGTCAAATGACAGCGGATTGTTTTAGATGGAGGGAATGATGGTCATTGTACGGCTCACAATCGCGGCGTATGCGGCGATCCTATGGACAGCGATCACACCTTTTGCTTTCGCGCTGTCGTTGGATGAAGCGAAAGCAAAAGGATTGGTCGGGGAAAAGACCAACGGCTATCTGGGTGCGGTGAACTCTTCCAATGCCGAAGCCCAAGCGTTGATAGAGGACGTCAATCAGAAGAGGCGGCAGGCCTATGAAGATATCGCGAAACGGAACCGCACCGGCGTCCTGGGGGTGGAAACGCTCGCCGGAGAAAAAGCCATTCAGAACACCAAGCCGGGAAACTTTATTGAGGGTCCTGGTGGGTGGATGAAGAAATAACCGCTACCCGTAGCGATCGTTCTTCCACGGGAACGCCGTGTTGGAATACCCGCGGACTTCCCAAAAGCCCTTCACATCTTTATCCGAAAACGTAATGTCCTTCACCCACTTCGCCCCCTTCCAGCCATAACGTTTCGGGACGATCACACGTGCCGGCCCACCATGGTCTCGTGAGAGCGGCTTGCCGTTCCACTTGTGCGCCAGAAGAACATCGTCATCATCACAGGCCTCAAGCGGGAGGTTTGTCGTGTAGTCGTCGTAGGACTTGAATAGGACAAACCGGGCAAGCGACAGCGGTTTCACGATGGACATGACGTGTTTGAAGCTCACGCCTTCCCAGTCGTTATCATAACGGCTCCATGAGGTGACACAATGGAAGTCTGACCGGTCTTTGAATTGGGGTTGCGCCAAGAATTGTTCCCACGTCAAGACAAGCGGCGCTGCGACAAATCCGCCGATGCTGAGCCTCCATTCGCTTAGTGGAATCTCCGGCTTGACGCCTAGGTCCAGTACGGGAAAGTTATCGACGAGATGTTGGCCGGGAGGTAAACGATCATCGCCTTCATAAAAGACTTCTCGTTCTTCTCCGCCTCGCCGAGCCTTGGCCCATTGTTCTTTGGTCCTTGTCAGCCTGCTCGATTCATCCATTCCGCCTCCCCCCTCCCTCTACACAGACTACGGGAATTGAAGCCGATCTGGCAACCCACTCACCGGCGGTTGGTCTTGCACCAGAATTCAGGCAATCGAGCATTTGGTTGAGCAGCAGTCTCGATGGGCACTTTAAGCACTCTTTGCTTGCCGCTATGCCATGTAAGGCTTCCCGGCCTAGTCGGACAGATGGACAACAGCTTATCTCATTGACAGAATACAGAGGGAGCCACCATGATACGCCACGACGCCGCTATGATAACCTCAGTCTCGAATCAGAATGAGTCCAGCCGTTCGAATCTAGGCAAGATCTCCATCGCCGTCGGTGTCGCCTTGGCCATCGGCGCGTTTTTCTATTTCGATCTCGGTCGGTTCCTATCGTTAACCGCGCTGAAAGAAAATCGGGACAGCTTGTTGGTATTCACCGATGCCAACTTTCCAGGAGCCGTTGGAATCTTTGTCGCGTTCTATGTGATTGTCACAGGATTATCGCTGCCGGGAGCCACCATCCTCACGTTGGCGGGAGGTTTTTTGTTCGGCGCCCCATTGGCAACGCTGCTTGTGAATATCGGAGCGACCACCGGAGCAACTCTCGCCTTTTTAACCGCTCGATATGTGTTAAGGGATACGGTCGAGCAGAAGTTCGGGAAGTGGTTGGGACCATTCCAAGAAGGGTTTGCCAAGAATGCATTCAGCTACTTGCTGACCTTGCGACTCATCCCGCTCTTTCCCTTCTTCGTGGTGAATCTTGTGTCCGGGCTCACGCGCGTGAACCTCGGGACCTATGTTTCGGCCACGGCGGTTGGAATCATTCCCGGTTCATTCGTCTATGCCTATGCGGGACACCAACTGGGTTCGATCAACTCGCTGAAAGAGATCGCATCCCCGAACGTCGTCGGCGCCTTCGTGCTCCTGGGACTGCTGGCGCTGGTGCCGGTTGTGTATAAGCGGTTTGCAACGAAACCAGCGTGATGAACACTTCATCCTTTGACGATATGCAGCGAATGGTGCCAGGCTATGATCACGCACCTCCTCTCAAAGGCCAGCGGAATGAGTGAGCACGAGCAATCTCTGATCCTTCCGAACGACGACTATAATCAAGAGCTCGTCGCCAATGTGCATCCCGCCGATTGGATCAATCCAGAGCCGACCGGCCGCTACAACATCGTCGTGATCGGAGCGGGGACCGCCGGGTTGATCACGGCCGTCATCGCGGCGAGCCTTGGGGCGAAGGTGGCATTGATCGAGAAGCATCTGATGGGAGGAGACTGCCTCAATGTCGGGTGTGTGCCGTCGAAAGGGGTGATTCGAGCAGCCAGAGCCTGGGCCGACTTACGGAAGGCCACAGAGTTCGGGCTTCATATTCCCACCGGCGTGAAATATGACTTCGGCGCGGTGATGGCGCGCATGAGGAAACTTCGGGCCCGTATCAGCCGGAACGACTCCGCTCAGCGATATGCGAAACTCGGTGTAGACGTGTATATCGGCAGCGGACGTTTTCTCGGTTTTGATACGGCCCAAGTGGAAGGTCCGGCCGGTAATCGGATTCTTACCTTCGCGAAAGCCGCTGTTTGTACGGGGGCGAGACCGGCGGTACCCGAGACGCCAGGCCTTCAGGAAGCCGGTTATCTGACGAACGAAACCATTTTTTCTCTGACTGAGCTGCCGCAGCGTCTGGGAGTCATCGGGGCCGGGCCTATCGGATGCGAGCTGGCACAGTCCTTTGCCCGCTTTGGGAGTCAAGTCTATCTGATCGAAGCGATGCACGGCATCCTGCCGAATGAGGATCGAGACGCAGCAGCGATCGTTGAACAACAGATGCTTCGCGATGGGGTGAAACTGCGCTGCTGTGCAAAATATCTAAAAGTCGAAAAGATCGACGGCGGTAAACGCCTGACGGTTGATTCGCATGGCCAACAGTACGATGTCATCGTCGATGAGATTTTTGTCGGTGTCGGTCGGATTCCGAACGTCGAAAGGATCGGTTTGGAGACGGCGGGAGTCTCGTACGATAGGAACGGGATCAAAGTGAATGCCCAATTGCAGTCGACCAACCCCAAGATTTTCGCGGCCGGGGATGTCTGTTCACGCTATAAGTTTACACACGCTGCTGATGCCATGGCTCAAATCGTCATCCAAAACGCGCTGTTCCCTCACCCCTTGGGATTGGGGTACGCCGGCGTCGAATCGTTGAACATGCCCTGGTGTACATTTACCGAACCAGAGATTGCCCATGTCGGCATGTACGAAAAAGACGCAAAGGAAAAGGGAATCGAGGTTGAAACCTATACATATAAATTGAATGAAGTTGATCGGGCGATCCTGGATGGGGAGGAGGAGGGGTTCGCGCGGGTTCACATTAAAAAGGGGACGAGCAAAATCCTCGGCGCGACGATCGTGGCTGCCCATGCCGGGGACATGATCGGTGAATTTTCAGTCGCGATGAAAGCAGGAGCAGGGGCCAAAACGATTGCGGGAACGATTCATCCCTATCCTACCCAGGCCGAGGTGAGCAAAAAAGTGGTCAATCTCTGGCGCAAAGCGCATTTCTCACAGGGAACCAAGAATCTCTTGAGCAAACTGTTCGAGTGGATGAGACGATAATGGCACGACAGGGAATGATCGAGCCGGCGCCCATCGTCTTTGTCTCGGCAGTGATGCTGATCGCTCCTGTCTGTGGTTTCGCGCTGGCTCAAAACACTGCGACATTGGAGGTCGGCACGTTTTCAATCGCTTCTTTGGGAACGGCGCTGCCGGATGGATGGAAACCCCTCACGTTCAAGAAGATTCCCAAGCACACCATCTACGAGGTCGTCAAAGATGGTGATCGACACGTCATCAAAGCCAGTAGTGAGGCATCGGCGTCCGGACTGACCAAAGAGGTCAAGATCGATCCTAAAGAATACCCTGTCGTGCGGTGGCGATGGAAAGTTGAAAACCTCCTCACGACCAGCGATGCCACGCGAAAAGACGGCGACGACTATCCGGCCCGCCTCTACATCACGTTCGAATACGAGCCAGACAAGGTGAGTGTGGGAAAACAACTCAAGTATAAGGCAGGCCGGGTGCTGTTCGGGGACATTCCCATCGGCGCCATCAATTATGTCTGGGAGGGGAAGGCGCCGGTCGGCGCGGTCATCGACAATGCCTATACAGATTTCGTCAAAATGTTGGTGGTCGAAAGCGGACCGCAAAAACTCGGCCTGTGGATCGACGAAGAGCGAAACATCTATCAGGATTACAAAAAGGCATTCGGGGAAGAACCGCCGATGATCAACGGCGTGGCGATCATGAGCGATACAGACAACACCAAAGAGCAGGCCATCGCCTACTATGGGGACATCATTTTTAAAAAGGTAGCCGAATAAGCCATCCCTTTTCTGATCCTTCCAGTCCAGCGCCTACCTATCTATGCTCACGATTCCTATGGCCTGTCAGTCCGACAGTCCACTGTAAGAAATTGAACCAGTGCCCGACAAATGTCCTGAACAAAGAAGCCCGCCTCCATGGAGGCGGGCTTGATTTGGATGAGACGGGGCTTCACACGGAGCGATCATTGAATGGAGTTGGCAAAACCGCTGTGGGTGATTTCAGCGCGCACGCGGTCTCCAATTTTCTTGCTGCCGCGCAGTTGTTTAGTTTCTCGGTTTGTGTAGAGCTGAACCCGATTTCCTTCGTAGTCTTCGACCGTGTAGACATCACCCTTGATGTGGGTGATCGTTCCACTGATCGTCTTCCATGCCGGGCCCGGCTTACGGTCCGACGAATCAACAGTGGAACGAGGGACAGTGTTCCCTGTTGAAGCCACCAGCTCTGTTGCGGCTTCTGCGGACGAATGGACACGCGACTTTTTCCCGTCTTTTGAGCTTGCGGTTTCCGCGAAAAGCGTAACCATAGAGAGAACCGCTACGCCCCCAAGGACAACCGGAAAGATGCTCGTGTGATTATGGTTCATCATGTACCTCCTGGTAGAAAGCCGTGGATGGTGAACTGTTGACTGTTCAGCAAAGGATATGCCGGTCATAATTCAGAATGATCCTATGAGTCTCAATAGGTTATGAAATAAGGCTGAAAGACATGCTCAGATTTGAGGGATCCAGGGGAAAAAACGGCAGGTCACTGAGCAGAACTGCACAGCAACTGCTAGGCAGACAATATTCATGCTGATACAGATTGAACGATCACAACATCGCATTCTCGGAGAGGACAACGGACATTTTCCTGGGAGAGGTGAACGGCCGAGTCTCCAGCGAGCTCTGTGGGGCGGGTTGAGGAACCTGATTCTGAGGCGCCCGCTGTTGGCCGTGTTTCAAGCGAATCTTCGTTGTAATTCTTCCTGCGGCTACTGCAATCTTCCATTGAATGTCGGTCGGTATGAGATGTCACGGCAGGAGATCCGGAAGGTCTTCGCCGGTCTCAATGAGTACGGACTACGCTTTGTGTTTGTGCAAGGAGGAGAGCCGCTTCTACGCCGTGATTTAGTTGATATTCTTCAAAATTTAGTTGAGATAGGATTTCACCTGACATTGATTACGAATGGAACCAAGCTGACCCCACATCTTGTGCAGCAATTCGAGGATCTCTCGGTATCCCTCTCGATTAGCCTCGACACCTTGGATCGCGACAAGTACGAACGTATCCGGGGTGCCGACCAACTTAACGCGGTCCTTGCCGGCCTTGATCTTCTCCAGCACTATCGCCGTCCGAAATTCCTCACCTGTATTGTGAGCGAGATCAATCGGGATGAGGTGGAAGATGTTGTTGCATTCGCCAGGCAACGGGGTTTTTTGCCGGTCGTCGGTGCCTACCATTGGGACGTTGGGCTTTATGGAAAGCAGGATGCGGCCTTGATGTATGACCGTCAGGAGGCACGCCTGGTTTTCGAGCGATTGCTTGAACAAGATGTCCTGCCTCCTGGCTATCTTCGGCAATACACGAAGGACAATATCGCATGGCTTCGTGGAGAAGCGTTAAAGCCGTGCGATGCGGGGAGCTACAGCATTGCCATCGATGCGTCCGGAAATGTTGCGCCGTGCCTGTCGCTTCCTACGGTTGGAAATCTTCTTGAGTCTTCACTCAGTGAAATACTCTCCAGGCTCGATCGACAAGAGATTCAGCATTGTTCAGATCGATCGTCCTGCAACAGGGTAGATGGACGGGTCATCGGGTCAGTCCTGCGACACCCGATCGCGGCGTGGAAA
This sequence comes from Nitrospira sp., assembly GCA_019636835.1. GTDB lineage: Bacteria > Nitrospirota > Nitrospiria > Nitrospirales > Nitrospiraceae > Nitrospira_D. Next base: position 13,416 of record JAHBWU010000005.1, on the reverse strand, counting down.
ACACCGGTTACGTGGTAAGTCAAGAGAGGGTTTCGATGCGGTGGGTCATACTGAGCTTGATCATTGTAGCCGCTGGTTGTTCAATCGTGCCGACAACGTTCACACCAGCCGAACCTATTCCAGCCGATGAATTTTCGCACAGACTGTTGAGTCGAGTATTGGAGGCCCATGTAAGTAATGGAGTCGTCGATTATCCAGGCATTCAGGTGGATGACCGATTGCCGGCTTACCTTGCCCAACTGGAGCGAGTTGACCCCAATGCGTTTGTCATGCGCAATGAACGGCTGGCCTTCTGGATCAATGCGTACAACGCCTTCGCCATCAAGGGCATCCTCGATCACTACTCGCCGGTGAGCTATGTGGGACGCTATCGCTACTTCATCGGGCGGGACTATCGGGTTGGGGGAGCAAGCATCAATCTCTACGATCTGGAACGGCAGGTGCTGATCAAGCAGTTTCACGAACCACGGATACATTTTGCCATCGTGTGCGCGTCCATGTCCTGCCCAAAGCTCCAGACCTGGGTATACGAACCGGATCAGCTCGAACGCCAGCTCGATCGTGTCGCCAGGGACTTCATTAACGATCCCACGCGCAATCGTTTCAACCGCACGCAGAAAGTTGCGTCCCTCTCGATGATCTTCAAGTGGTTTGACGACGATTTCACGAGGGTTGCGGGGTCTGTCTTAACCTACATCACCCACTATGTGAACGACCCGGAATTGGTTCAAGACCTGATGCGATCGGAGTATCGCATCGAGTATCTCGACTACGACTGGAGCTTGAACGGGATTTCGCCAAAGGAGCCTTCCCATGCTGGTCAGTCGTGATGAGAGGGTGCCCATCGCCAGGCTCCTGACGTTTTTGGAACATGGTGAGCGGATGGCCCACGATTGCGCAAAGGCCCAAGCCGCTTTGACTGTGGATTCCGGAACGTGTCGATTTCTTCTGAGCCAGGTCAAACAAGAAGCGATGCATGCGCGGGTCTTCCAGGGGGCCATTGCCTGGCTTGCACCGAAGCACCTCCGTGATGCGCCGTTTCTTCCTGCCTTGGAAGAATATCGCAGGATTCTTGAAGATGCGCTGGCTCGTCGCGATCTCATGGAGACATTTCTTGCCGAACAAGTGGTTCTCGAAGGTTTGGGCGAGGCCATCCTCACACATATAGAACAGGGGTTGGTGAAACGGGCCGCACCATTCGGATCACTTCGCCGCATCTTGCTCAGCAGGAAGAAGCGCACCATGGTTTCGGGCGCCGCGCGCTCGAACAGGCAATGGCCGAGGGGCGAGTCGATGCAAAGGCGCTGCGTTGGCAAGCCAGGAGTTACCTCGCCTTGACCGATCAGATGGTACTCGCATTGAGTGATTTGTTTGAGGCCATTGCGGAAGACCCGGCAGCATGGGCTCAAGACGTACGGAACTTCCTGCCGGAGTGGTTGCGGGAAGAGCCGATTGCCGTGGGTAGATCATAAAGGCAGGGAACATGGTCTCCGTGGTCATCCCGACCTACAACGAGGAAAAGGCGTTGCCGGAAACCTTGCAAGCGCTCTTTCGGCAACCAGGTGATTATGAGGTGATCGTCGTCGATGGCGGCAGCACCGACCGCACGCGCACGATTGTCTCAGAGTTTGCGCTCAGTCCACAGTCCCCAGTCCCCAGCACTGTTCGTCTTCTCTCCTCCCCCAAAGGTCGTGCCATACAAATGAATGCGGGAGCAAAGGTCGCCAACGGCGAATGGCTGTTGTTTCTTCACGCCGATACTCTTTTGCCCGCCTGCGCCATGCAGCGGTTGAGCCGACTGGAAGCGGATCCCAAGATCCAAGCCGGTGGGTTCATGCATCAGTTTTCGGGGAACGACTGGCGGCTCCGATGTATCTCCTTCTTGGATAATTTCCGTTGTGTCAGAAGCCGAATCATCTACGGCGATCAAGCCCTGTTCGTTCGCCGAACATTCTTTGAGCGACTCGGCGGGTTTCCTCACCAGCCGATTCTCGAGGATGTCGCGTTCTGTGAGAAAGTCATCAAGGAAACGGACCCCTTGCTCCTGTTCCCGCCCGTCATCACCGATGCTAGGAAATTTCTCAAAATGGGTATTCTGAGAAGTTTCTTTCGCGTTCTGCTGATCATCCTTCATGTTGAGTTTCGCCTGCCGGTTCTCCCTCGCGCATTTTTCCAAGATATCCGCTAGCTCGTCATCTGTGAAGAGCGGGATACTGCACCTTTGAATAGATGTGTGGCTCTCGTTTTTCGGCAGAATACTGTTCTTTCATGAAAGAGTGCGGTATTTCGTGTAAATAATGACCCTGCTAGAATGCGCCCATGGATGTCATAGCCACGCATAGCAACGCGGATTTCGACGGCCTTGCGTCGATGGTTGCCGCGCGCAAGCTCTTTCCGGAGGCCAAGCTGGTCTTGCCGGGCGGAGGCCAGGAGGCCGTCCGGAATTTTCTTGCCGTGCACGATCTCGACATTGCCAAACTCAAAGATATCGATCTCTCGCAGATCACCAGATTGATACTGGTCGATACGCAGGACCCTGACCGGATCGGAGCGCTCAGTTCATATGTTGAGAATCCGGCGGTCGAAGTCGTGCTGTTCGATCACCACCTCAAACCACAGGCATCCCGTGCCGACCGCTCGAAGCACTCAGTGATTGAATTGGTCGGGGCCACGACGACGTTACTTATCGAACAACTCCGGCGGCGGCATATTCCCGTGACGCCGTTTGAGGCGACCGTGATGGCTTTGGGACTCTATGAAGAGACCGGGTCGTTCACCTTTAGCTCCACGACCAGCCGGGATTTTGAGGCAGGGGCGTTTCTCGCCGCAGCCGGCGCGGATCTGAACATGGTGGCGGAGATCCTGAACTCTCCTCTGGATCCTGATGCCGTCGCGCTGTTGAACGATTTGTTGGAACACAGCGAAGTGCATTACCTGGAAGGCCGCAAGGTCCTGGTGGCCACGAGCACGGTTGATCGCTGCCGAGGAGAAGCAGCCGGCGTGGTGCATAGACTCGCCGAATTGCAGGGGGTCGATGCCGTCCTCGTGGCGGTGATGATGGCGGACCGAGTGGAAGTGATCGGGAGAAGCCGCAGGCCTGAGATCGACGTCGGCTGGATCGCACGGGAATTCGGAGGAGGAGGCCACGCCGTGGCGGCAGCCGCCACGGTCAAAGGACAGACACTTGCGGAAGTCAAAGAGAGGGTCGTTCGGCTGCTGACCACACACTATCGCCCGACTCTGCTGGCCCAGGATGTCATGACTCGCCCCGTTAAAGCGATCGAGGTCGATACCAGCGTGACCGAAGCAGGACAGCGGATGACGGCCTATGGGCTGAATGTCTTTCCGATCTTGGATGAGAAAGACCATTACGCAGGGATCGTCAGTCGAGAGTCGATTCAGAAAGCCTTGTTTCATCGGCTGGGCAAGATGGCTGTGCGTGACATCATGCAGACCGACGCCTATGTGGCCCAGCCGGACACTTCGTTTCATGAGATCGAAACAGCCATGATCGAGCGAAACCAGCGGTTCGTGCCGATCATCACAGACAGAAAAATCGTCGGTGTGATTACGAGGACGGATCTGTTGCGGACCTTGCACGACGATGTGCTGAAGGTCGCTCGAATGCGGACGATGCGTTCCGGCGAAGCCGAAGCTGGGATCGGAGGGCCGCGCCGCAACGTGAAGGGGCTGTTGCGGAGCCGCCTGCCCCATCGCCTCGTGAAAGTGCTGGAAGACGCGGGTCAATTGGCCGATCGCTGCGAGGTACCGCTCTTTGTCGTCGGCGGCTGCGTGCGAGATTTGTTGTTGGCCATCGAGAACCTGGATTTGGATCTCGTGGTCGAAGGCGACGGAATCGCTTTCGCGCGAAAGCTCGGGGAGGCGCTGCACGCGAGGGTCAAAGTGCATGAGAGATTCGGCACGGCCATCCTGCTGTCGGCGGACGGATTCAGGCTCGATGTGGCCACCGCAAGAACGGAATATTACGAATATCCGACCGCCCTTCCGACAGTGGAGCAAAGCTCGATCAAGAAAGATCTCTATCGTCGAGATTTCACTATGAACGCGCTCGCTGTCCGGTTGAACGGAAAGGGTTTCGGGGATGTGCTCGATTTCTACGGCGGGCAACGGGATTTGAACGACAAAGTGATCCGAGTCTTGCACGGGCTGAGTTTCGTTGAAGATCCGACCCGCGTCTTCCGAGCTGTCCGGTTCGAATGCCGATTCGGGTTTCATTTGGGCAAGGACACCGCAGCCTTGATCGCCGGCGCCGTCAAGATGAATCTGTTCCAACGATTATCCGGCCACCGGTTGCTGGAAGAGTTGAAGCTGCTGCTGGACGAGCGGGATCCGAAACAGGCGATCAAACGACTGGCGGAACTAAATCTCTTGAAGTTCATCCATCCGAAGCTGAGTTGGTCCGACCGGTTGGACAGGTTGTTGGCCGCACTCGATGAAGCCGTCGATTGGTACCGGCTGCTGTATTTAGATCGGAAGATGGAAGTCTGGTTGGTCTACATGATGGGGCTTCTAGAGCTGTTGCCGGAGCGTGCCGTGAAGGACGTGCTCAAGCGGTTTCCCTTTTCGGAACAGGAAGCTACCAGGCTTAAAATGGCCCGTGTGGGCTGTCACAAGGTGATTCGTCGACTCGCATCGCAACGATCGCTCAAACCGGCGGACGTGTACCATCTCTTGTCGGGACTATCCGATGAGACGCTGTTGCTCCTCATGGCCAAGAGCAAAGGAGAAACAGTGAAGCGACAGGTGTCGGCTTTCCTCACGACCTATCAGCAGGTGAAGCCGATTCTGACGGGTCGGGATCTGAAGGCCATGGGATTAAAGCCGGGCCCACAGTTCAAGAAGATCCTCGACCGGTTGCTTCATGCTCGTCTCAACGGGGAGGTCAAGACAGAATCGGAAGAGAGGGACCTGGTAATGAAGTTTGCCGGCTTGAAAATGGATAGTTAATTCATCGGAATGATCGTCGCGGAGACCTCGTTAGGGAGCAGGAGGGTAGCCGCCGCGCGATTCTGTTCGTCGGGTTGTATCAAGGCGAACAACGGCACCGGCTGCGGCACGCCGCCGGGCGGCAGGGCCAGCATCGCCGGAAAGTCGATCAGCGGCGAAAGCGTGGCTTGGCTGGCGATGCGAAGCCGAAACGCCATCAACACATCCCGCAACCGTTCGGCCTTTTCCTCATCCGACATCGACTCACCGGGCGCAATCCCGACTTCCCAGAGAGGCTTCGTCACAGTGACGGGGAAGGTCAGGCCGAGTTTTTGCGCATCCGTTGATACATCGATCAGGAATCCGGCTTGAATCGCCTGCTGGCGATTCGTGATTAATTGGTTGGCCGGGACGTCGGTCAGTGCTTCCATCGCTTTGCCCGAGTCAGTCGGGCCTTCGAGTTTCGGTGCTTCTATCGTTGGTAACGTCGGAGCTGCTCCGATAGAAGAAGATTCTTCGCTTGAGGTACTCTCATTCTGATGAGGTGTCACAACGGCCTCGCCCGGCAGAGCGGGAAGGGCCTGAATCAGTCCTTCATAGACCTTTCTGGCAGATTGGGACCAAGCTGGGTTAAACGGCCGGCCTCCAAACGCCGCTTCGGCCGCTTTTCGTTCATCGTGAGTGAGAATTCGTGGTGTACGTGTCGTATCCATGGCCACAAGATAAGCCCGGACACCCACAAGTCAAGGGCTAATCGGGTAAGCGTTGACCCTTCGTTTCTGGAGCAAACAAAAGCACAATAAGTCCGAGCAGATAGATCAGCGCGACGGTGCTGGCTGCACGTCCAAATGTGCCTAACGTCGTGACCAGCCAGCCGGTCAGGAGGGGAGAGGCCGACGCCAAGACCCGCCCTGCGTTGAAACAGAATCCGGCCCCTGTTGCCCGTAACTGTGTGGGGTACAGTTCCGGGAGATAGATCGGAAAGCCGCTGAAAATTCCATTATTAAAAAATCCGAGGATCGGTAGGAGCATCAGAACGCCTATATAACTCGAAGGCGTCAAGTAGGTGACCGGCAACATGATGAGGCTTCCGAGGCACATGAAGGCGAAGACCGGTCGTCTGCCGAACCGGTCTGCTAAGGGGCCGAATCCGAGGTAGCCGAAGATCGCTCCGGCGTTCAATGCCATGATGGCATAGCTCACGTATTTGGTGAGAGTTGCAGGCTCTTGCCCCTTCAAGTCCGGCAATTCACGGATCAACGTCGGGGCCCAATTCGTTGCTCCCCACAGACCGAACACTGCCACGAACGCCAGCGCTGAACCAACAAACGTGGCTCGTCGTAAGTCGCCTTGAAAGATGGCCGTCAGGGGAATGGCTTTCTGCTCATGCGCATGGGTCCAGCGTTCCGGCTCCTTGACCCACCAGCGAACGAGGAGGGCAACAAACGCCGGAAGAATACCGATGACGAACAATCCTCGCCAGCCATAAGCATCTCTCAACGTGAGATTCATCGTGGCGGCCAAAAAGAACCCCACGGCCCAAGCCGATTGGAGAATGCCCGCCGCCTTGGCACGTTTCTCTTCCGGCCATGTCTCAGCCACGATCGAAGCGCCTGCAGCCCATTCCCCGCCGATGCCGAGCGCAGTCAGAAATCTGGCTATCGCCAGGTGCCACCAGGTTTCCGCCAAGGCAGCGGCGCCGGTGAAGACGGCGTAGATGATGATCGTGGCGATCAGGACTTTTGTGCGCCCGAATCGATCAGCGAGAACGCCGAATGTGATGCCGCCGATCGCCCAGCCGATCAAGAAGATGGAAAAGATGATGCCGCCGTACCAGCCGATCTGCTCGGCTGTCGGTGGGCCGCTCGCCGTATGCAGCAAATCGTGCAAGGCCGGATGCAAAACAATGGCATAAATCGTCGCGTCCATCGCATCGAAGACCCAGCCCAGCCAGGCAACGAACAAGACCAACCACTGGTAACTTGTAACACCGGATCGCCAGGATCGATTCGTTGAGGACTGAGGACTGAGTGCTGAGGGCTGAGTATCTACCGTCTGACGCTTCACGCTTCACGGCTCTCTGACGAATGACCAATGACGAATGGCGGCATAGCGCGCAAGGCTAAGGAGGTTCTCCATCACTGTCAAGGTGAAGCGCGCGACACCTCGTGCTATAGTCCTGCGCATGCCACGGATGAATTACTACGAGGTGCTCGGCGTCTCCCGTGAGGCGTCCGATGAAGACATCAAGAAGGCCTATCGAAAGCTGGTCTTTGAGCACCATCCCGACCGGAATCCTCATAAGAAAGATGCGGACGAGCGGATCAGGGAGATCAATGTCGCGTACGAGATCGTCGGTGATCCTGACAAACGCAAGAGCTACGACCGGTTGTCCTGGGGAGATGAGCCACGCGCTGAAAAGATCGACCCCGGCGTTGTCGTCGATGAAATGGAGCGGAAGCTCTTCGACGAAGGCAGAAAGGAATTGTTCGCGATCTTGATGAAAGACGTGAAGCGGGTGAAGGCGGAGCTGAACATTATTCGAGAACAGGTTGTGGCCGAGCAGGGCTACGATTCATTTCTGGAGCATGTAGTTGCCGCGCGCGCGTCGGCCATTATGGGTGACTTCGTGACGGAAGAAATGGACGGACGAAAACAACGTCTGGTTGAAGTGGCGGTGGAGATGATGCTGTCGCAGGGAGTGACGAAGCGCGGCGATGAGGGCGGGATTCGAGCGCTGCGGAATCGTCTCGACACGGCCTTTCGTAACGGTCGCGCGCACGGCATCGCGTCGGCGCTGGAGCTGTTCTACGAACGGCGATAGACGGCTTCGCCTACACCGCCTGACGTTTTCTTATTGGGCCCGTTACTTCTTCCCAACAAGAACTTGTTTTCTTCGTGACGGCTGATTCGCAGGGGTCGGCATCTGCAAGAACACCGCAGGCGAGACCCCGAATCTAGCGGCGAGCCGAGCGATCTGACGGACGTTCAGGTCGCGCTTGCCGGAGAGAACTTCTGAGACGACACCTTGACTGCCGACCTCGGGAAGATCCGATTGAGACAATCCATGGTCCTCCATGAGCGCGCGGAGGATTTCGAGACCAGAAGAGACCGGTATCGGCACATGAACCTCTTCGTATGCGCTGATGGCAAGCGCCAAGGTCTCAACCAGATCAGCCAGAGGATGAGTCTCTTGTTCGCCGATTTCGTCGATGATCTTATCGAGCATCGCGACCGCTCGATGGTATTCGGCTTCTGTCCGTAACGGCCCGAGCGGAACTCGCCTGCGAATGCGGCGGTAGTCCGCATGAGCTTCACGGATATATTTGGCAAGCATCGATTAGATCCTCCAACTATCCCTGTCATACTCCGCATGCGTGAGCACGTGCCGGACGTAGACTTTCTTCCGGTTGTAGTGAATGGCCGCGATCAGCCGAAACTTGTTGCCTCCGATATTAAAGACTGTGAACCGGTCAATCTGGTCCGCTGATGGAAACGTAGTCCGGAGAGCGGCAAAGGTAGCATAGTCGGTCTTGCGCATGACGGCGAACCAATGTTGCAACGGGGAACGGGCTTCGGGATGGATTCGCCAAAAGTCCACCAGTCGCCTCCGCGTGATGATATGCACAGAGGTATGCTATCTCAAACTGAGATGGTCGTCAAGCGAGGCATGTGTGATCGGGGCTCGATGAGGGCGGGATTCAAGCGCTGCGGGATCGACTCGACACGGCTTTTCACAACGGCCGCCTGCACGGCATCGCGTCGGCGCTGGAGCTGTTCTATGAACGGCGATAGTCTCCCGGCGCCGGAGTGCTACTACGCCGGGGCATTCTTGATCTTTTGGTCCGGTCCTGCGTATTGTCGTATCTCCACGACAAACGGGTGCCATGATGCCGGCGCGTATCCTCATCGCCGATGACGACCCCGATATCCTCTCCGGTCTCAAACAGCGCCTCGAATGGTGCGGGCATCAGACCATGACGGCGAAGGATGGGGCGGAGGCCCTGTCGGCCATCCGGCAGGAGCGTCCGTCTCTTGTCCTGTTGGATCTTGAACTGCCGATCATGACCGGACTGGAAATCCTGGAACAGCTCAGAAACGGGAATCCCGGTGCAGGGCCGGACCGCCAGGCGCCGGCATGTAGCCAGGTCATCATGCCGCCGGTCATCATGCTGACGGCCTTCGGGACCATCAATCGGGCGGTCGAAGCCATGAAGCTGGGCGCCACGGATTTTTTGACGAAACCGTTCGATATGAGCCATCTGGAATGCCTCATTCGCAATGTCCTCGACCGGCAAGCGCTCGCGAAAGAAGTGACACAACTGCGTTCGCAGGTTGAATCGCGGTACTCGACGATCGTGGCCGAGAGTCGGAAGATGAGGGATGTGCTGGCATTGGCGCAGCGGGCCGCTCCCTCGGACGCCGCCGTGCTGGTGCTGGGTGAAACAGGGACCGGCAAGGAACTTCTGGCGCGGGCGATCCATCGGTGGAGCGGGCGGGCCGATCGGTGCTTCATGGCCGTGAACTGCGCGGCGCTGCCCGAACAGCTGTTGGAGAACGAGCTGTTCGGTCATGAGCGGGGAGCCTTCACGGGAGCGAATCAGACGCAGGAAGGCAAGATCGAAGCGGCGGACGGAGGAACCGTCTTCCTCGACGAAATCGGCGATATGTCGCTGGCGCTCCAGAGCCGGCTGTTGCGCCTGTTGCAGGACAAGGAATTTTACCGAGTCGGCGGCGCGCGCCAAGTTCGAGTGGATGTTCGGTTCATCGCAGCGACGAACAAGGATCTCGCGCTGGCCGTCCGGCAGGGGACGTTCCGCGAAGATCTCTACTACCGACTGAACGTGCTGCCCGTGACGCTGCCGCCCTTGCGCGAGAGACAGGAAGACATCCTGCCCCTCGCCGCGCACGTGATCGAGCGTCAGGGTAAACGATATGGGGCCGAAAAGAAGCGCTTCACCCAGCAGGCGGAGGAGGCGCTCTACCATTATCATTGGCCGGGGAATATCCGCGAGCTTGAAAACGTGGTGGCGCGCGCGGTGATTCTGTCGGATCGTCCGGATATTCAGGCCGAGCTTCTGGGGCTGCCGGCCGTGGGGCCGGCGGTCAATAAGGCCGGTCGAACTGAAGAGGCGACGCCTGTGTCGTACCATCACTCAATGGAATCGCACAGCCGGTGGCTGATTCAGGAAGCATTGCGGAAGGCGGAAGGGAATCAAACCAGGGCGGCGGCTCTGCTGAACCTGCAGCGGACCTACTTTACGAAATTGCTCAAACAGAAAGGGATTGATGCGAAGCGGTCCGACTCGTGAGAGGACCCGTCCCGTTTAGGCCCTGTGCCGTGATGGGAAGATCGACGAAGAACCGGCTGCCCCTTCCCACCGTACTTTCAACCCGTACCGACCCTCCGTGCAGATCCACCAGTTCCTTCACGATGGAGAGACCGAGTCCCGCGCCCCGCGCGCGGGCGCCGTTCGCGCAACGGTAGAACGGCAGGAAAATCCTGTCCATCTCTTCGGAGGGAATTCCGCAGCCGGAGTCGGCGACACAGACCGTGATGCCTTCGTCGGAGCCCTCGGCGGTCACGCGGATGTCGCCGCCGGGAGGCGAGAACTTGACGGCGTTGTGGATCAAATTCGCAAACACTTGCCGCAGCCTGTCGCCGTCGCCCCAGACGGAATCCAGCGACTGGGACACGTCCACATGCAGCGACAGCTGCTTTTGCGTCCGGTCTTGGAGGAAGGCGAAGAGCGTGTCGTGAATGATCCGATCGAGCTGCACCGGCGCCGGATTGAACGGCGCGCGTCGACCTTGAAGACGCGAGAGATCCAGCAGGTCGTCGACCATGCGCCGCAAACGCTCGGTGTTTTCCTGAATGATCTGCAGCGTCTCGCCCTGATGCGGCGTGATCGACCCGCCGATGCCGTCCAGCATGTTGGAAAGGTGGACGGCAATGGCGGTAATGGGTGTCCGCAACTCATGCGACGCGCTGGACACTAAAGATGTCTTGAGGTGATTCACTTCCTGAAGCCGACAGTTCGCCTGTTCCAATTCAGCGGTGCGTCCCTGGACTCGCGCTTCGAGAGTCTGGTTCAGCTCACGCAGGTCCTCTTCGCGCTGCTCGATCGAGGCGACCATGTTGTTGAATGTGCGCGTCAGGTCCCCGATCTCGTCGGACGAGGCGGGCATCGCACGGACCGAGTAATCCCGGGCTTCAAGGCGCGAGGCTGCAGCCGTGAGCGATTTGATTGGAGCAGTGATCCTCCTGGCAAGGTAGATCACGCCGATGGTACCGAGGGCGATGGCCAAGCCGGTGAGCATCAAGACCTGAACCACCAGGGCGCGAAGCAGAGTGAGAGCATGGGTATCGGATAAACCGATCTGAACGGTCCCGAGGCGAGTTTTCGATGGGATTCTTCCCTCCGCCGATCGGTCCGGCGTTTCCCTCAAGGTGAGATTCAACGCGGGGTCGTCGTCGTAAACGGCGAAAGGACTGAGTACCGGCAATGCAATGTCGAAGTATCCAACCTCGACTCCCTGGGGATACAACAGGAGTCTTGGAATGCGGCTCAATAATGAAGGGGGCGACTCCACGAAGCGAGGAACGCCTTGATCAAGAAGAACCGGGCGCACCGCTGGGTCACCGGAGACCGGAGGTAAAATGGAAGGCATCGACAATAAATCCGCGCCGCTCTGATCGACGAAGAGTCCGCGCCAATCCCCATTGCCGGCGGCGCCCAAGAGCCGGTCGTCCGAGCCACGGACCACCACATAGGCGACGTGAGGGATCGTCAGCAAGCCGGTGATTTGTTCACGGATCTGCGCCGAGTCGCCGACCAGGATGCTGTACCGGTTGCCCGCGGCGAGATGCCGAGTCAAGTACACGCCGTTGTCGATGAGTCCGTCGGTCACAATGCCGGCCTGCTCCTTGATGAAGAACCAGCCTTGCACGGAGCAAGTGAACACCACGATCACAGTCGTGAACAAGACTAATTTGCTCCACAGGGTCAGGCGGGCTGTGGTGAATGCCGCTGTGGGCGGGGACGTCATCGCGTGGACTCCTCGTCGTTCTGTTGGGGACAGAGCGGGTTAAGGAATCAGGTCCTTCATCGTTTCTTGCTGAGCCACGGCTCCCGGTCCGCCGTATAACAGGGTGGCGAGACGCAATGTCTCTTTAGAAGGGATCAGCCCAAAATATTCGGCGGAGTTCAGATTGAGGGCCAACTGGGGGCGCGTGGGATTCTGAGGCGGATGGCTGGACGGAGATCCGCCCTTTATGATTGCCGTGGCGAGGTCTCCAGCCTGCCGTCCCATGTCCTTCGCGTTGACCACCAGGGCGCCGAGCGCCCCTTGCTGCACAAGCGTCGGCGAGAAGCCGAACATCGGGACTTTTGCTTCGAGCGTGGCCTGGATGATGAATTCCATGGAATCTTCGGTGATGACTGTCTGGTCTTGCAACAACCAGAACAGATCGACCGTCGGCAGCACCCTGCGCAACGCGCCGGGAACGTCGGATGAGCTTTCGACGGGCATTGCGATCAGCTCAAGGCCCAGCTTGCGGGCGATACGCTCCGACTCCGTGACCAGCGCGCCGGTCTGGCCGGGATCGTACAGGAGGCCGATGCGGCGGGCGCGGGGTGCCAGGGTTTGGATCGATGTGAGCTGGGCGGCGGGAGGCACACGCATCAGGATCCCGGTCATGTTCGGCGCGAGCAGACCTTGCGATTCCGGATTCAAGACCAAACAGAACACGACCGGCGTATCGACGAGTTCCAACTTTGCGGCGAGCGCCGCCTTCAGACCGACGGCCAGCACCAGGCCGGGCGGGGCCGCCCGCAACGACATGGCGATCTCCCGGCCTCGTGCCAGGTTGCCTGCGAGATTGTATTCCGTGATGGTCGTCTTCGACGACTGTGTCTCACGAAAGGCTTGCACGGCTTGATTGTAGTAAGCCACATCGGCCGACTTGAGAATTGCGACTTCGGCAGCAGAGACGGGCGATATGGTCAGAGCCAAAGATTTCAGGAATAACACAGGGAACAGGAGGAAGAGAGGAGACAGTCTCTCCAAGAAGGCGGTTCGATTGATGCGAGAGAGTGGAGTCGCTTGGTCGGTCATGGTGTCACCCAGTTGACCGATTATCTGAACCAGACAATATTATCATAGTTACATGCGCGCCAGTAAGCCGCTCTCTTCTACCTCGAAACCTGAAACTCGACACCAAGGAACTTTCCTGTATCTCAGACGTTCCAAATAATCTCACAAGAACCCGCAGGATGTTCAAAAAGGCCTTCCAGCAAGGCCGCAGCGAGCGAAAGGCCGAGGCGTACGCGAGTGGTACGTTGAGGCCTTGAGCGATGCGAGAACGAAGGTGGAGGACTTTTTCAACATCCTGTTAGTATCGGACCGTGAGCCAACCCATGACTCGGCTGCCGATCAGGTCGCCCAACGGATGTTCTCGGTGCTTGT
>JAHBWU010000049.1 GCA_019636835.1 Nitrospira sp. | reverse complement strand
TAACCGCTCTGAGCGACCAAGCGATTGATCGCTCCACGGATCGTCGGTGAAAGGAGACGCTTCATTACGCGATGCGCTGGAATAATAAAGTTTGCAAGGCGCGGCAAAGAGTTGCGCCAGCGAAACCACGAGGGAGGAGTTGTGGCGAGAGGACTATGAGCCCGAGAGAGCGTCAGACCAAGTGACCAACGCTCCCACCATGAATCTTTCAGGGAGAAGTAGAGGGCTCCAGCCTGCTCTTCACTTATTCCATCTTGGCTGTTTGCCAGTAAGCTAGCCGGCATACGGTGTGACAGGGCCGGTACATCCGAATCTTTCTTGAGCCGCTCCAGCACCATCCGAGGAAGAGGAGCATCCAGTAGTTGATGGGCGAGAAATAAGCCCATGTACAGCATGCGCAGACAACGCCAGTGAGATGCAGTGGCGAAACATCGTTCCCAGTCTAAGGCGGGCTGAGCGCGAAGCAGCTCAGCCACGTCACAGACCCATTTGAGTAGTTCCCACGCATGTTTTGACCCATGAACACACAGGACTATCAACAGATCTTCCGGCGCCAAGCCTTGAATGGTATGGTTCTCAAAAGCCACAGGGATTCGTCGTTGCCAGACCTCAGGACGATCCAATCGAAATGCAAAGTGTTGATGTGCCATCATCCACTGCAGATCAACTCGAGAGAGCCCACGTTTTTTGATATACACATGATATGGCCCTTCGTCATCCTTAATTCGACTTCTCTCGACCGAATCCCCTTTTCTCTCATAGCCCTGGGATAGTAAGACCCTCTGGGCGTCCACAATGGAAGCTTCAGGGATAAGAAGATCAAGATCGGTGAAATCGCGAAGGGCCAGATCACCGTACGCCAACACCGCTAGAGTTGCTCCCTTGATGGGGATGATGGGAACTTCACGTGCAGTAAATGCTTCACATAAGACCACAAGTTCTTGGGCGAGCGATCGGTTGAGCAACACGCCGACTTGGGTTTTCTTGCGCAACCGACTTAATGATTCCGGGGGTATGAGTTCAGCAGCGATGGCGGACAGAGTTCTATACAACAGCGGAACGACGCCATGATATTGAGCCATATCGAGGACGACCGACCAGTCAAGCGATTCCTGCACCCTCTTCCGAATGCATGCTTTGAGGTCGTCGGTCACAACAGTGCGGGCGCACCAGACTAAGAGCTCTGATTCGGGGAGCAGCGGAAATGTGTCACCGATAGGGAATCTGCTCATCACCTCATCTCCTCCAGAAGCGGCGTGATTAATTTCGGGAGATCAAGAATATCGCGTCCAAAGTGCAAGCGATAACAATCCACCTGCTGGACGAGTTTCGCTAAGACCTGAAACTCTCTCCGGGCAACGTCCTGGTCATACACCAACAGTGCTTGAGGCAGGAGCAGCTCCAACGCGCGGCTCTTAGAAAGCGGTTCTAGGTGACTATGCGGGGCATCCACGACGTGCGGGAACATGACAAGAGACGGACGGCAATGCTCACCTATCGCGGTTGAATATAACTCCTCTGCATAAAATGCTCGTTTGGGGAAACCCGGATGAAGCAGGTGATCGGGGGCATTTCGGAGTTCCGGAAAAAACGCGATCGTGTCTTCTGTCACATTGATCTTGATCGGAAAAGGAAGCAGATCGACATGGTCTCCGGCATCTCGAAGCAGCGGATGATCGTCCGACAAATATCGATAGCCGGACCGAAGTAGTGAAATAAAAGATGTCGTCTTGCCACGGCCGCTATTCCCTGGAATTAACACCCCACGACCATTCTTTTCCAACGCGGTGGCATGGATCGTATAGAGGCCCCGATGTCGCAAAAGTTCGATCAAGACAAGATGGAACAGGTATTCAATCAGGCTTGCGGGCATTGTTTCAGGACGAATCAGATAGCCATCAGCCCTACCTTGTACGCCATCGATCACCAGAACACCGGTGTTGAAAAAGTCTGCGATCAATCGCCCACTGTCATGAATAACCTCATAGGGCAAACCAGTTTCCGCTCGATCCCCAAGCTCTGCGCCTGTTCCCGAAGATAGTCGACGTGCCGACGGCGACATGACCAGCGGAATATCAGCTCGGCTCTGGACAGCGTGGAACCACAAGGTGAGGGAGGCGGATTCATCGAGCGAGTCTCGCCGAAAGTATTTCAGCAATTCCTGGACTGGCGAAACAAGGAAGGAAGACGTCGTAACATATCGTACCGATTTCCCATACAGAGAGAAGAGATACTCGGTCATGGGCTGGTTGACTACACAACTCGTCATGCTTCTCCTCAAATCGATAATCTTCACTCACTTACTCGACACGGATTGACAGGCAGACTGGCTGCTTCTCGCGAAACAGCCAGCTCTCCGGCTATGGAATTTTAATGACGTCCCCAATTACCCCAGTTGCCCCAATTACCCCGAGGCCCATTTCCATACCCATACCCATGCCCATTGCCGTAGCCCGAACGAGTAGCGGTGATATCCCGCAATAGTTCATGCTTGACAAGGACTGGTTGGACATATGATTCTTTTTGTTGTGCTTTCATGCTGTTTTCACCTCCTTTCCTGTTGAAGTAGCCCTTCCTGGATCAGCTGGTTGACCAGGGTGACGAGATCGTCGAGGGCCCGCTCTGGAGCGACATCAAAACGATCACAAAGAACCGCGTGGATGTCGCTGATTGTGTTGCCGTCAGTACAATGCGCCCAAATGACACTGCCCAACTGGTTCAAAGTGTAGTAACGGCCGGTGCTCAGATCCAGCAACACTGTCTCACCATCCATGTTTGTCCCTTGCACATCAGGACTGGGCCGGAGAACGGTTAGATCCAGTATTGTAAGATCAATGAGGCGATCGGCCAGGTCATGCGATGAGAATGCGTGTGGCGTGTCAAACATGGGCTTTCCTTCCGTGAGCGGCGGCTTACACTGTGCAACTCTGCATTCCTAACCGCTTTTACGATGTACCATGATGGGACACTGCTAGTAATTCCACTTTAGAGGTATCGTAAAAAGGCGGAAGTAGGGTGAGATCCTTCGACGAAGGGTTCCCATACCTTTGCAGACAGTGATCTCAGGCAGGTATAAAACGTTCTATGTGTCGTACCGTAACGCCATGAAGCATGAAGCTCCTGGAGACCGCTTGTCGT
The DNA here is from genome assembly GCA_019636835.1 of Nitrospira sp. Taxonomy (GTDB): domain Bacteria; phylum Nitrospirota; class Nitrospiria; order Nitrospirales; family Nitrospiraceae; genus Nitrospira_D. The sequence goes on along the minus strand of JAHBWU010000049.1, from coordinate 26,274 downwards.
AACCAACGGCAATTCCTATCAATAAGTCATCAGCCTAAGTACTTCAGCTGCGTTGTATCGATGCCGAGGTCTGTTCCTGGATGAGCCCTGGTAGCGAGGCAGATTCCGCAGCTCTCGAATTGGTATTGGCAACACAAAACTTCCCCTCAAGAGCCCATTATCCAGTAATTGCGCGACTCAGACGCAGGCCTGCACATCGGTCTTCAGCCCCCATAGTTGTATTGCGAGGATCCAGTATCCGCGAAGACCGATTTTGAGATGTTCTATTTTCATCTCACATGTAAGAGATCCTTTCTTCAATCGACTTCACTCTATGGCTTATCAAGGAGAAAGTATGATGAAGCGATACTTGATGTTACTATCTATAACGCTCTGTCAAATAGTACTGTTCTCGGCTAGTGTATCTGCTGGAGATTTCTTTGAGCAGAACAACCTGGCAATCGATGGCTATGATCCGGTCGCCTATTTTACGGAACAGAAGCCGGTGAAGGGATCGACGCAGTTTCGTTCTGATTATCAGGACTCGACCTTCCAGTTTGCATCAGCCGCTCATCGGGATGCCTTTCTTGCTGATCCGTCCAAGTACGCCCCGCAATATGGTGGGTACTGCGCTTATGGGATGGCCAAAGGGTATAAGGCTACGATTGATCCGGCAGCCTTTACGGTTGTCGGTGATAAACTGTATCTCAACTACAGTGAAACTGTCCGTTCTCGGTGGCTCTCGAATATTCCCGACTATGTTCAAAAGGCGGATGCCAACTGGCCGGAGGTCCAGAAGCAAACCAAGGTGCACCAATAACCGGAAGCAGCTCCCTGATCATGTCAATCCACCAATACCAACCAGGAGGTTTTCGATGCAGAAAATGATGGTCTCGATTGCAGCGGTCGCATGTTTGATGTGCGCAAGCGCCTATTCCTTTGCCGACGAGATGGGGAAGATGGCCGGTGAGATGAAAGGCGAGATGAATGCTGATATTGATGCCATGAAGGGTGAAATGAAGGCCGGCATTGATACCATGAAAGGAAAACCTGGTGCCATGAAGGGTGAGATGAAAGACGAGATGAAGGCAAAGACGGATTCGATGAAAGCATCTAAGGATGCCATGAAAGACGAGATGAAAACCACGAAAGATGCGATGAAAGGCAGCATGAAGGGAGCCTTGGGCTATTAAATAGAAAGGCCGCGATCGTAGTTCTTGCCACGGCCTGCGGTCGGATGATCCGACCGCAGGCCGTGGTATTTTTCCGCATAGGTCACCCACCGACTGTAAGGAACCTTCTCTGTCTTCGACCAAACGGTACGTTGTACATCTTGGAGTAAGGAGGCGGACTATGGCGGCACTCATTCAATCGACAGGCGAGGCGTTCAGACGGGTAGAGGAGCTAGAGCCGATATCAGCGGAACCGTCGGCATCGGACTCGCTTCGTGCTAGTGATCAGACGGTTTCTTCCACATCTTCCATAGAACGGGTGTACCGACATCGGCTGCCGGTGAGGGTCAGTCACTGGGTGAATGTTCCGTTCCTCATCATCCTGATCATGAGTGGCTTGCAGATCTTTAATGCCCATCCAGCGCTCTACTGGGGTGATCGGTCCGATCGCGACCGGCCGTTGTTCTCGATCAGGCCTGTGCAAACTGGCAACGATGACATAAAAGGTGTCATGACGATCCTTGGACATCCATTCGATACGACCGGTGTGTTCGGCTACTCGAATAGATCCGGTCGAGCCTTCCCGGCCTGGGCAACGATCCCAAGCGCCAAGTGGCTCGCAATGGGGCGGCAATGGCACTTGTTCTTCGCGTGGCTCTTTGTGATCAATGGTCTTATTTTCACTGCCTATGCCATCGCAAGTCGGCATATCACCCTCGACCTGGTTCCAACAGAAAAAGATTGGCGCGACATCGGCAAGTCAGTCAAAGATCATCTGACTTTCAGACATCCTGCCGGTGATAAAGCCAAGCGGTACAACGTCATTCAGAAGCTGACCTATGCCGGCGTCTTATTCATCGTGGCACCGCTGATTGTGTTCACAGGCTTGGCGATGTCGCCGACGATCGATACCGCCTTTCCTTGGTTGCTGACTGTCTTCGGAGGTCGCCAGGCGGCAAGGACGATTCACTTTATCGCCTGTTTTTCGTTCGTTGGGTTTATCGTCATTCACATCGTCCAGGTTATTTTCACCGGATTCCTCAACAACATCCGATCCATGATCACCGGATGGTTCATCGTTAAACATGCAGGAGCGAGCCATGAAGCATGAACGTATGATGGAACGACGCCGATTCCTGAAAGGAACGTTGGGGGCGGCGAGTCTGGTCGCTCTTTCTGGTTGCGACAATCTGACCCGGAGCACCTGGTTTCCCGCCGTTCTCAATAAGGCCGAACAACTGACCGAAGCGGTGCAACGATCGGTCACGCCGAGAGACGCATTGGCAAAAGAATATGAGGCGACTGATATCTCGAAGATCTTTCCGGCGAACGGCAACACCGATCCAGGCACCGAAGAATACGCACAGCATGTCACACAGAATTTTTCTGAATGGACTTTGGAAGTGGTCGGCATGGTGCAGACGCCAAGAAGTTGGTCGCTGGCCGCGCTGAAAGAACTGCCCTCTCGAACACAGATTACTCGGCATGACTGTGTGGAAGGCTGGAGCGCCATTGGGAAATGGACCGGTGTCCCAGTCGGCGATTTGATGCGACAAGTCGAACCGTTACCAAATGCCCGCTACGCCGTGTTCCACTGCGCCGATGTGGATGACGAAGGGATCGCCTACTACGAGAGCATAGCAATGGTAGATTGCTATCACCCACAGACCATTCTGGCCTATGAACTAAATGACGCGCCTTTGGATATCCCACACGGCGCCCCGCTTCGGCTTCGATTCGAACGGCAGCTTGGGTACAAACAGGCGAAGTATGTCATGAAGATCGAGTTGGTCGAGTCTCTGTCCGGCATCGGAGGCGGGAAGGGAGGCTATTGGGAGGATCAGGGATATGAATGGTACGCAGGGATTTGACTCCAGGAATCTCGTCCCCATTCAAATCAAAGGTGCCTGTCAAATTCGTACCCACTTCACTGTGACCCCATCCATGTACTTGTCTCTCACGTGGGAAAAGGCGTAGACTTCGGTACTACTTAGTCTCTCAGCTGCGGGCGACGACTTGCCGGCATCCCGAAGCGAGGACTTTGTGATGGCTACGCCGCGAAAGTTTGAGAAGAGACCAGCTCCTACCAAGGTCGACATCAAAAACAAGGGTACCAAGCAACGCCCTGCGGATGCCGCCCTGCCTCCGGCGCAATCGACTGCTTCTACAGACCTGACTGCAGAACACTCCCGTTTCGTGATCGTCTACATCGGCGCGTCCGCTGAGGGATGGGAAGACTCCATCAAGACAAAGACTCAGGTTGAGAATGCATGAAGTATGTTCGTTCAACTGTAGCCTTGATCTGAAGAGGAGGATGTGATGAGCAAGGCGGCGGGCGGATTCACAAAGGGGCCCGAGTTCCGTCGGCAAGAGGAGAAACCACTCCGAGCAACCCAGCTCGACGTCCTGTCCATGCCGATCACAGAGGTACAGCAACTCGTGTATGAGTTGCAGGACCACGAGGTCGAGCTGGAAATGCAGAACGAGAAGCTCCGCCGTGCTCAGTCGGAGATCGAAAGAGTTCGCGACCGCTATGTGGAACTCTATGATTTTGCCCCGGCGGCCCATCTGACGCTGGATACGCACTGCGTGATTGTGGAGGCCAATCTGAGGGCCGGGACATTGCTCGATACCAAACGGAAAGAACTGATCGGGCAGCCCCTCGCCCGCTTCTTTGCATCGGAGGACCAGGACCTCTTCCATCGGCATTGCCAGCAAGTCTTGACCGGCACGCGGCAAAGCTGCGAGGTGCGGCTCCGGGACAAGGCCAGCGCCACTTCTTGGGTCCAGCTTGAGAGCTTTCCGATTCACGACGAGTCCGGTCCTACCTCCCGGTGGCGGACAGCACTGCTGGACATCACCGAACGGAAGCGGGATGAGCAGGCTAAAAGTCTGCTGATCAAAAATCTAAGTCGGTCCCAACAGCACTTTCAAACTCTCTTCAACTGGACTCCCTCTGCTGTTGGGATCAGTACAGTCGCGGAAGGCCGGTTTCTCGATGTGAATGATGCATTCAGCCGACTGACCGGGTACAAAAGAGAGGAAATGATCGGCCGTACGACCGTAGAATTGGGGTTGTGGGCCGATCCATCGGAACGTGCGACTGTGATCCGGGAGCTTCAGGAGCAGGGTTCCCTGCACAATCGGGAAGGGTTGCTCCGAACCAAGTCCGGAGAGATCCGCGCTCTCATGGTTTCTGTCGATTCGATCCAATTTGAGGCTACTCCTTGCTTGATCTATTTGGCCCACGACATCACCAAGCGCAAAAAGGCCGAAGAAGCCTTGCGCAAGAGCGAAGAGCGTTTCCGTACGCTTTCCGAAGCTGTTCCTGCGATGGTCTGGATCTGCCGGCCCGATGGTTATGTCTTGCACTTCAACCAACGATGGATCGAGTACACCGGCCAGACTGAAAAGCAATACCAGGGCTACGGCTGGGCTGACACGATGCACCCGGAAGACCGTCCGCGCATCCTCGCACACTGGAAGCGCTGCACAGACACCGGGGAACTCTACGAAGGTGAAGGCCGCTATCGTCGCCGCGATGGGCAATATCGTTGGCACTACTTCCGCGCGGTGCCCTTGCGCGATGACGGCCGTATCGTCGCCTGGTACGGCACCAGCCTCGATATCCATGAGAAGAAATCCGCCGAAAACGCGCTGCGCGAAAGCGAGGAGCGTTATCGGTTTGCCACGCGCGCCACGCATGACGTGATCTGGGATTGGGATATGGTGAAAGACAAGGTGGTGTGCAGCGAAGCTCTGCAGACAGTCTTCGGCTACCCGCTCGAGGAGGTCGGCGCTGCCATGTGCGACGCCTTCGAGTGGTGGACCGCGCGCATTCACCCGGAGGACCGGGAGCGCGTGTGCCAAAGCTTCGAGCAGGCGACCGACCGCGGATCCGAGGAGTGGTACGAGGAGTATCGATTCCTGCGGGCCGACGGCACCTATGCCGAGGTCGAGGACGCCGCGTTCATCGTGTACGACGCGGAGGACAAGCCCATCCGCATGACTAGCGCGATGAGCGATGTCACCGAGCGCAAGCGAACGGAGGCGGCTCTGGTCGCAAGCAAGACGCGATTCCGGGCCATCTTTGACCAAACGTTCCAGTTCATCGGCCTGATGAAGACTGACGGCACGGTGATCGAGGCCAACCGGTCGGCATTGCAGTTCGCCGGCATCCGGGAAGAGGACGTGCTCGGAAAATTGTTCTGGGACACGCCTTGGTGGAGGCACTCACCGGATCTGCAAAACAAGTTGCGCGAGGCCGTCCGCCAGGCTTCGGGCGGGGCTATGGTTCGGTTCGAGGCCACGCATCCCAACCCTACCGGGGAGCTGGCGCATATCGATTTTTCGCTTAAACCCGTTCGAGACGAGCATGGCAACGTGACTCTCCTGATCCCCGAAGGTCGCGACATCACCGAGCGCAAGCTGGTAGAAGAGGCGCTGCGGAAAAGTGAAGAACGATATCGCAGCATTTTTGAGAACGCCATCGAGGGGATCTTCCAGACCACGCCCGACGGGAAGTATGTCGCCGTGAATCCGGCGCTCGCCCGCATATATGGGTACGACTCGCCGGACGACATGATCGCCACGGTCACAAACCTCGCCGGTCATCTGTACGTGGACCCTGGACGTCGTGATGAATTCATCCGCTTGATGCAGGAACAAGAGAGAGTAACCGGCTTCGAGGTGCTCGTGTACCGAAAGGACGGCAACTGGATTTGGGTTTCCGAAGGCGCGCGGGCGCTGCACGATCCGGCCGGGGCGCTTGCCGGATACGAAGGCACGGTGGAAGACGTTACGGAGCGTAAACTTGGGGAAGCACGATTGCGCGCTACATTGGAGGAACTCCGCATGCTAAGCGAACGACTCGCCACGGTGCGGGAAGAAGAACAAACCCGCATTGCCCGCGAGCTGCATGATGAACTTGGTGTTGGGCTGACGTGCTTGAAGGTCGACCTCTCCCGCCTGCGTACGATCATGGGCGAGCCACCCGGGGCAAGGGCTCGCAAAAAAATGGAGGACAAGATCAGGTCGATGGTAGAGCAGGTCGATGCCACCGTTGCCTCCGTGCAACGAATCGCGACCGAGTTGCGGCCTAGTATACTGGATGATCTTGGCCTGGTCGCAGCGATTGAGTGGCAATGTCTGGATTTTCAGCAGCGCACCGGTATTCCCTGCACTTGTGTGAGCAGCGCGGACGATATCGCCATGGAACCGGAGCAGGCCACGTCGCTATTCCGCATTTGCCAGGAAGCCCTCACGAACACGACCAGACATGCCCAGGCCACGGCTATCCAGGTGCTGATAAGACAATTGGACGACAATCTGCTGCTCGCCATTCAGGATGATGGAGTGGGGATCCCTCCTGAAAAGCTCACCGAGTCGACCTCGTTGGGTCTGTTAGGGATGCGCGAACGCGCCGCAAGTCTTGGTGGAGAGGTGACGATTGTCGGCTTGCCCGGGAAAGGCACGACGGTGACGGTGCGAGTGCCCCTATCGAGCACAGCATAACCGACCGCGAACAGCTCGAGGCGATTGGCCGCACGCTGTCAGTAGCCGCTCTTGGTACCCCGATGCTGAACATTCTGATCGCCGAGGATTATCCGCTCTTTCGGCTTGGCGTCAAGGAGCTGCTGACGGACGGCCTGGAAGCCGTCAGGGTCGGGGAGTGCGACAACGCCCACGACCTCTTCGAGCTGGTCCGGCGTAAGAAATGGGATGTCCTCATTCTGGATATCACCATGCCTGGCACCACCGGAACCGAGGCACTCAAACACGTGAAGAAAGCCTGTCCGACACTGCCCGTCATCGTGCTGACCATGCACCCGGAGGATCAGTACGCTGTCCGTATGTTCAAGGCCGGCGCGGACGCCTATCTGACAAAAGTCAGCGTGCCGGAGGAGCTCGTGACGGCCGTCAAGAAGGTGGTCGCTGGCGGGCGGTATGTGAACCAGTCGCTCGGTGAGAAGCTCGTGCACTTGCTTCACGGAGGTCACGAAGAGCAACCGCAGGAGCTTCTGTCCGACCGGGAGTATGAAGTGATGCGCCTCCTGGCCTCCGGGAAGACCGTTTCGGAAATTGCCCAGCATCTGCATTTAGGGACCACCACAATCAGTACCTACCGCGCCCGTATTCTGGAGAAACTCCGCCTCAAGAACAACGCCGAACTCATGCGCTACGCGGTGCAACAGGGGATCGAGTAGCAGCGTTTGCTCGCGACGAATTCGAGCCTTCGATATGCAGACGAGAAGCCTTTCCGCTTGTCGTCCATTCGAGGACATCACTGTGCAAAAACATCGACAAAACAATCGCATTCCTATGGATGGTCCCAGCTGCACAATTTTGCCATAAATGTCGTCCATGACTACAGATGGTCACGGCATGGTTTCGGAATGATCATCGTAATGAATGGAACACCTCATGTTGTGCCAAGCGAGGGTTGAGTCGGCCGTTCGATCTCAGCTGATGCAACAGAATCCTTGCCCCCTCGACGTGCTGTTGGCCCGGCTGCCTCAGTTTTCTTGGAACGAGGTATTCGCCGTGGTCGATCGGCTCAGCCGAACAGGCCAACTCGTGCTGCGCCATCCGGAGCGCTTCAGCTACGAAGTGTCGCTTGGAGTCCTGAGGGGCGGCGCCGCTGATTAGGACTTGCATGTTGAACGCAAGGGTCGTTTTATCACAAACACCTGAGAGGGGAGATACCGATTATGCCGACAAAAAAACAACCAGTTTCTCGTTCTAATCGTGCCGGGCTGGCGCCAGGAGGCGGAGAGCCCCACAAGAATCCGCTTAACGGCCGCCTCAACGGGCAACAGTCGGATGACCTCCGTGCTCGTATCGTCGAACTCGCGTATGTGCTGTATGAACAACGAGGTCGCCAAGATGGCCGGGCGCTCGACGACTGGTTGGAAGCCGAACAGCAAGTAGTGAGCAATGCCTCGTTGAATTCGTCGTCATGAAGATGTGACCCACGCAATTCGTATGGCATGATCCTATTGACGGATCAGTGCGCCCCGACCCTTGTGAGAGTTGTAAGGACGCAAACTGAGGAACCCATCTAGTTATCCGTCCAAGGAGACTTCATGACCGACACCAGCGGCGCGAGTCCAACCCTCACGATAGCGATTCTGAGCAGTCAGTGTCTCGTGTGGTTGGGCTTACAGAAAATTCTTGAGAGCAGCGCAACCGTCCCAATGATCGTGCGTCCCAACCCCGGGAGGACATCTGACCTGCTCCGGGCCGAGCGCCGACCCGACCTGTTCATCCTGGATCTGGAGACCGAGCGCGACGCCCTCGGCACCATCACACAGATTCGGGAGGCAGCCCCGACCAGTAAGATCGTGTTGTTGTGCGGGATCGAGGACAAGGACCGCACGCGCGAGGTGTTTGCCTGCGGCGTCGACGGCATCATCCTCAAGGTTCAACCGCCTGCAGTCGTGCTCGCGGTGATTGAGGCGCTGTATGCCTCCGCGAAGCCTCAGGCCTCCGTGGAATGGGAGGGCGCAGGTAGGCTGAGCCTCGCCCCGGCCTTCAAGAAGACGGTCGAACCACAGCCGCCAGCGTGGCCCGACGCCTTAACCGAGCGGGAACGCGAGATTATCCGATTGGTGGGGCAGGGCCTCTCAAACAAAGACATTGCCTACAAGCTGTCGATTAGCGATAGCACGGTCCGGTGTCATATGACGAGCATTTTCGACAAGGTCGGCGTGCCCAATCGGCAGAAGCTCCTGTTCCACGTGCATCAGTTCCGCTCCTCGCCGGTCTAGAACCTATCGCAAAATTGCTTGAGGAGGATCGTGATGCACGCGAGTCTACCCACACCCCAGAAGTTAGTAAAGTTAGTAGCGTAGTGTTCTCCACGAACGAGGAGCTGTCGTTTCCACTGAAGCCAGCCAACGAAACGTCCGACGAGAGCTGAACAAATGACCGAGGACCTCTAACCTCCATGTCACGCCACATACTCTTCACAAATCTGGACGGTTGTCTATTGGACAGCGATACCTACTCCTTCGACGAAGCGCGACCGGCGCTCGAATCTCTCCGTTCCGAGCACATTCCGGTCGTTCTCGTCTCCGGGAAGACTCGCGCGGAAATCGAACCACTTCGAGAACGCCTTGATCACCACGATCCCTTCATCGTGGAAAATGGCGCGGCGGTGTATGTCCCGCTCGAGACCTTTGACTTCCCACCGGAACGGTCACGCCGCCGGTCTTCTTACCATATCATCGAATTGGGCACGCCCTATGCCCTCCTGCGTGATGTGCTTCGGCAAATCGAAGATGCTGTCGGGACTCCACTGCGAGGGTTCGGCGACCTATCGGTCGATGAGATCATGGCGACGACGGGGCTCTCGCGTGAAGATGCGCTGCGGGCCATGTTGCGGGAATTCGATGAGCCGTTTTTGGTCAATGGACCATCTAAGCTCATCGAGGAAATCTGTCGCCAGATCGTGGCACGAGGTCTCAATTGGACGAGAGGCGGTCGTTTCTTTCACTTGATGGGGAACAACGACAAAGGACGAGCAGCGGAAATTCTTCTCCGCTGTTACAAGCGGCAAGGACAACTGCGTGAGCGGCCGGACGATTTAGAATCCATCGGCATCGGCGATAGTTTGATCGACCTTCCACTTTTGCGGATGGTCGATCATCCGGTGTTGGTGCAAAAACCAGACGGCTCTTATGACCCGGACATCAATCTGCCCAATCTGATTCGCGCGCCGGGCGTCGGCCCTGCCGGGTGGAACTATGCCGCCCTGGAGCTGCTGGGACAAGTCCCAGTAAGGAGGTCTCGCACAAACTTCGGCAACCGCGAATACCAGCACAACTGGAGGTGAAGCGTGGAACAATTTGAAGAAATGGCAGGGGAAAATCCCTCTGTCAGATCGCAGAACAGGTTCAGTCATCGCCGGCCGTCATACCAGACGGAGAGGTGTTTCTTATCCTGCAATGTCTTTTTCGGAAGGAGAAAGATTCGGAAGATTTGGGCGGCAATCTCTCTGCCAGAATAGAGCGAGACTTTGCGGGACGACGTTTCGAGCGGATGTCTGGTCAAGATAGTGAACTGAAGACTCCGCTGCCGTCCCCATCGCTTCAGCTGTTTGCTGAGCCGAATTTCGTCCAATGCGTAGAGGTCTTGGTCGAACCCGCCGACGGCTTGAAAAGCATCGCGCCTGCAAACGATCAGCGCCCCGGCTGCCCAGCAACAGAGAATTGAGACGGCAGTCCAGAACCTCAGCGTCATGCTCGCCCACCAGGGCAGCCCATCCATCTGCAACGTGCTGCCGCACCCCACATACTTCCCTGACTCGATCACTCGTACAATATCCGCCAGCAACTCGGGGCTCAGCAGACTATCCGCATCCAGGAACAATAACCAATCGCCGGTGGCATGAGCAGCTCCGGCGTTGCGTGCCCTGCCGATTTGATTGATCGGTTCAAAGACGACTCTTGCTCCGGCCTGTTTGGCCAGGTCTGGCGTGTTGTCGGTGGAGTTATTGTCGACAACAATGATCTCGGATGTGAAACCGGATTTTTGGTTGGCACCGATCGATACAGCGACGGATTGCAGAGATCGTTCGATCAGACGGGCTTCGTTGAACGCCGGGATGACGATGGAGAGGTGCATACGATGGTCATGATGCCATAGGTGCGCTGCGTTGGGAAATGGGCAATCTGCCTACGTGCAAAGTCGGAGCGGCAATCGCTACTGAGCGAGTGGCTGACTAGGGGTCAGGGTGAAAGGACTCCTCGCGTGACGCTCATGGTAAACCGGCACCAACGAGGGCTTCGCCTCTCGAAATTCACAAACAATGCGAAAGTTATTTTCGTACGGATAGCTTTCCGCCATTTCAAACCCAATACGGTCTCGTTCTGGCTGACAGGCTTCGTAGGTTGTAAAGGTGTTCAATACGGCCACATGATTGATACCGGGAAGTGGTGTGAGCAGAATAATTAGGAGGAACCACATGATCCGACCTTTTATCCCGGATAGCCGGTACATTCTTATGCCCGATCTGCATGCACTGCCTTCTTTAGCATTTCCTCTATAACACTCTATATAGTCTCCACGATGCTGGTCGTTCTGAGTCCTAGATAACCAGTCCATATTAGCGCAGCATTAGATCAACCTTAGAAATGTCCCTCCATGCATCAAAGATGCGTGTTAGGATGCCGCCGATGTCGCTCACTCAGTTCCATCCGATCATCGCGAAATGGTTTGCTTCGCAGGTCGGCCGGCCGACTGATGTCCAAATCCAGGCTTGGCCGGCGATCCAATCGGGATCGGATGCGTTAATTGCCGCGCCGACCGGATCAGGTAAGACCCTGGCGGCCTTTCTCTCCTGCATCGATCAGCTCTTTAAACAGGCGCTCAATCGTGAACTCGACGACCATACGCAGGTCCTCTATGTCTCACCGCTCAAGGCGCTGAGCAATGACATTCAGAAGAATCTCCAGAAGCCGCTCGTAGAAATTGGGCAGATGGCGTTGCAAGCCGGATTGCTGATGCCGGAGCTGCGTGTGCTGGTCCGGACGGGCGATACGCCGATGGCGGATCGACAGCAGATGCTCAAGCGCCCACCACATATCCTGGTCACCACACCGGAGTCGCTCTTCATCCTGCTCACAGCGGATAAAAGCCGGCGCTTGTTGCAGACCGTACGCACCGTGATTGTCGATGAAATTCATGCGTTGGCGCCGAACAAGCGTGGAGCCCATGTGGCGCTCTCGTTAGAACGGCTGGAGGCGCTGACAATAACCAAACCGCAGCGGATCGGTCTCTCAGCCACACAGCGGCCGATAGAAACGGTCGCGCAGTTCCTCGTCGGTGATCGTCCGCTGCCGAAGATCATCGATGTGGGCCACAAACGGGAGATGGATCTTGCAGTTGAAGTACCGAAGGATGAACTGAGCGCCATCGCGACCAATGCCATCTGGGCCGACATTTACGACCGCGTGGCCGAGCTCGTGCGCGAACATCGTACGACGTTGGTCTTTGTCAATACGCGCCGCTTGGCTGAGCGGGTCTCTCACTATCTTGAAGAACGGCTCTCGGATCTCGGACCTGACGCAGTGGCAGCCCACCATGGCAGCCTGTCACGGCAGATCCGGTTGTCGGCGGAGGAACGGCTGAAGTCCGGCAAGACCCGCGTGGTCGTGGCGACGGCGTCGCTTGAACTCGGGATCGACATCGGCACGGTCGATCTGGTCTGCCAGATCGGCTCGCCGCGTGCGATCGCGACCTGCTTGCAACGGATCGGGAGGGCCGGCCACTGGATCAAGGCCATACCGAAAGGTCGGCTGTTTGCCACGACCAGAGATGAACTGGTTGAGTGTGCCGCGCTGATCCGCGCGATCAAGAACGGGACGTTGGATCGCATCGAGGTCCCAACCGCACCGCTCGACATTCTGGCTCAACAAGTCGTCGCCGCGGCGGCGACACAAGCCTGGACAGAAGAGGAGCTGTTTGCATTGGTCCGCCGCGCTGGTCCTTATCGTGAGCTGGATCGTGCCATGTTCGACCGTATCGTCCGGATGTTGGCCGACGGCATTGCGACCAATCGTGGCAGAGGGCTGGCCTATCTCTATCACGACCGGATTAACCACCGCGTGAAAGGGCGGCGAGGAGCAAGGCTCGCCGCGATTACCTCCGGCGGGGCGATTCCCGATACCGCCAACTATGCTGTGGTGGCGGAACCGGACGGCACGGTTGTAGGAACGGTGGATGAAGACTTTGCCGTGGAGAGTCTGGCAGGTGACATCATGTTGCTCGGCAACACGTCCTGGCGGATCAAAAGCGTGGAAATGGGCAAAGTGCGAGTAGAAGATGCCCACGGTGCTCCGCCCAACATTCCGTTCTGGCGTGGCGAGGCTCCTTCGCGCACAGCTGAACTTTCCGAGGAAGTGGCAAGTCTTCGGCAGGCGATCGCAGAACAGGCAGACTCTGTGTTGTCGGCTATTCATTGGCTGAAACAGGACTGCGGTCTGGATCAACGGGGAGCCCAACAGGCCGTCGAATATGTCTTGATGGGGAAAGCTGTGTTGGGGGCCGTGCCGATTCAGGACACGCTCGTAGCCGAACGGTTCTTCGATGAAAGCGGTGGGATGCAGCTGGTGATCCATGCGCCGTTCGGAGGGCGGATCAACAAGGCTTGGGGATTGGCGCTGCGCAAACAGTTCTGCGTAACCTTCGACTTTGAGCTGCAGGCAGCGGCCACGGATAACGGCCTCGTGATTTCGCTGGGAGAGAAGCACAGTTTCCCGCTGGAGTCCGTATTCGGCTATCTCCATTCCAACACGGTGCGGGACGTGTTGATCCAGGCGGTGCTGCTCGCGCCGATGTTCGCCACCCGCTGGCGCTGGAATGCGTCACGATCGTTGGCTTTGCTGCGGTTTGCCAATGGCAAGAAGGTCCCGCCGCAGATTCAGCGGATGAAAGCAGAAGACCTGCTTGCCGCAGTGTTTCCCGATGCGATTGCCTGCCAGGAGAATCTGACCGGCGAGCGGACCATGAGGCAGATCCCGGATCATCCGCTCGTCCAGGAAACGGTGCGGGACTGTCTGACCGAAGCAATGGATGTGGAGGGGCTGACGGAGGTCTTGCGCCGGATCGAATCCGGTGCGATCCGTTGTGTGGCGATCGATACGCCGTCACCGTCGGTTTTCTCACACGAAATTCTGAATGCAAACCCGTATGCCTTCCTGGACGATGCGCCGCTTGAAGAACGTCGGGCGCGAGCTGTGGAGATGCGGCAGACTCTACCGCCGGACTTACTCGGACAGATCGGGGCGCTCGATCCGGTAGCGATCGCCGAAGTCGGCCGCGAATCCTGGCCGGTCGTACGCGATGCCGACGAACTGCATGATGCGTTACTGACACTGGTCTGGGTACCTGAGTCTACTATCCAGCAATGGCAACCCTATCTGCCGCCACTTGTAGAATCGGGTCGTGCCATCCTACTCACTTTGGACTCGTCACCATGTACAGCTCAATCTGTAAGTGGGTGGACAGCGACTGAAAACAAGGACCGGCTTGAACAATTGTTCACAACCGGTAACAACTCGACGTTCGATGCCGTGGTGCTCAGTTGGATGGAGAGCATCGGCCCGACGACGACACATGAACTTGCTGACCGATTGCATCTTCCTGTCGATCTTATTGACGGTGCCATGCTGCGGCTCGAAGCCTCCGGCCAAGTTCTCCGTGGCCGATTCCGGTCTTCCTCAGCACTATCGGGCGCCGATGCGCAGGAATGGTGCCATCGCCGCTTGCTGGCCCGTATCCATCGCCTGACGATCGGAATCTTGCGCAAGGAGGTCGAGCCGGTCACGGCGACAGAGTTCATGCGATTCTTGCTGCAATGGCAGTATGTTGTTCCGGGATCGCGTCAGCATGGAGAAGCAGGCCTGTTGGAAGTGATCGGACAACTTGCAGGGTTCGAGGTGGCTGCGGCTGCGTGGGAACCACAGCTCTTGCGCTCGCGTATGGCGAAGTACGAACCGGAACTCTTGGATCGCCTCTGTCTGAGCGGCGCGGTCGGCTGGGGACGTCTCTCTTCACATCCGAAATTCTCACAAGCAGGGGAGGTGGAACGGCGGCGTATTGTTCCGACCAGCCTCGCTCCCATCAGTCTTTTTCTCCGTGAGAACCGTGAGTGGTTGATGAATGCTGTTCGCCGTGAGACGACCACATCTCCCGCCGACCCCCATTCTCAGCTGAGTGCGGTCGCACAGGATTTGTATCGTGGTTTACAGCAACAGGGTGCCAGCTTCTTCGCCGATCTGGCGCGGATGACCAGCCATCTTCCAACAGAGGTCGAGAACGGACTGTGGGAATTGGTGGCGGCCGGTCTGGTGACGGCCGATGGGTTCGATAACCTCCGTGCCCTCATAGACCCGCATCGGCGCCGGGCAGAAGGGCGTGAACGAACTCGTCGGCCTCGGCATGCAGGAGGACGGTGGTCATTGCTCCGCGGAGCGGAGCCGTTAAGCATGAATCGTGAATCGTTAAACGATCGAAATTCCGCACAGTCTGAGAATGTCGCTCGTCAACTCTTGCGCCGCTATGGAGTTGTATTTCGCGATGTGCTGGCAAGGGAATTGTTGGTTCAGTCATGGCGGGATCTGCTTGTGCAGTGTCGGCGCATGGAGATGGCCGGAGAGGTCCGCGGCGGCCGATTTGTGAACGGATTCACCGGGGAACAATTCGCGCTGCCGGAAGCGGTGGAAGCTCTGCGAACTATACGAAAAAAGAGTCCCTCCGCTGGGACGGAGCACGAGATCAAACTCTCGGCTACAGACCCGTTGAACCTCGCCGGGGTGATTCTGCCTGGCCCTCGTATCCCAGCGGTGCCGACCAATTTTCTGGTGTTCAAGGACGGCGCACTTTCCCGCACGGTGATTGGACGGCAAGGTGACACGGCACGGTCCGTTGCCGAGCAGACCGGTCCAGCAACAGTCCAACAGCCTGCATGAATTCAACAGGTCAGTACACGAACGGTTTGGACGTCTCTCGCAAAAGAGTGAGCAAAGCTTCAGAATTCCGGTCTGCCATCTGGGCATAATTCGCTTGGACGGCGGAAAAAAATGCCGGTTGTCGATCGATAGGAATACCCAATAGACGACTCACAGATCCCAGGTACTCTCCTCTTCCGGCTGCCAGATCCTGATTCAGATTCGCCTGATTAAAGGTCACAAATGCTGTCGCCTTGAAGTCCGGCTTGATCTGGCCGTCCTCGCTCCACCAGGCGGCTCCCGACGTGGTGCCGGTAATGTTGGATGTCGTGTCGGTCGTCTGATTCAAGGTGGCCTTGAGCGTGCAACCGGTCGACGACAGAAGCGCCGCGACCACGCCGGCAAGAATCAACGGATGGACTGTAATTCGCCACATAATCATCCTCCTTGGATTGAACAGACAAAACCACTGTCAGGCTTCTGACTATAGCAGGAACGAGCGGATTCGATCATCAAGTCGGATATAGGGCAGGCTTGCGAATCTTTACACCTGATTCCCGTCACTTTGTAAACTCTGTCATCAAACAGGCTCATGTGTCCACTACCCACCCTTGCGTGTTAGGGAAGAATGACGGGTTGCAGCGCGAAAAAAAGACGGACGGGCGAGAGAGTAGTCTTGTTTGCTACTGTACCAGTCAAGTTGACACGCTGTAGCCAAGTGGATACACTCCATTATGTTCGAGATCCGTAAGACGCAGATATTTGTTCAGTGGCTTGATGGGTTGGTCGATATACGGGCAAGAGCTCGGGTACTGGCGAGAATTAGACGGCTGGCGGAAGGGAATGCTGGGGATGTGAAGCCGGTGGGCGAGGGTGTCTCGGAAATGAGAATTGATTATGGGCCAGGGTATCGAGTGTATTTCACAAAACAGAGGCGCGAGATCGTCGTCCTGTTAGCCGGGGGTGACAAGCGAACCCAATCTGCTGATATAAAAACGGCCTTGCGTCTTGTGCGTAATTTATAGGAGCACATCATGGGACGAACGACCACAACTCGTTTCGATGTTGCGGAGCATCTGCGGACGCCGGAGGAAATGGCGACCTATTTAGAAGCATGCTTCGAAGAAGCCGATGGCGATGCATCGTTTATTGCCAAGGCATTAGGTGATATAGCACGGGCTAAGGGTATGGCCCAGGTCGCCCGCGATGCGGGCCTCTCTCGCGAAAGTTTGTACAAAGCCTTATCCGGTGATCGAAGTCCGAGTTTCGATACGATCTTAAAAGTGATCGGTGCTTTAGGGTTGAAGCTGAAAGCGAAAACTCCTCAAACCCGTGCCTCTCGTTCCGGTGGCAGGTCGACCAAGCGACGAGCCGCGTAGTGGGGATCAAATATTGGCTCTGACTTTCTATTTCTTCTCCAGGTTACTTAACGCTATGCAGCGCACTTCCTATGGCTAGTTTTGCATAACCACTTCGAACAATATTGCATGATTCAACGTATTCACATCATCGGTGGACCTGGTAGCGGAAAAACCTATGCCGCTGGTCATCTATCACGAATACTGAAAATTCCGTCTCACGATTTAGATGGATTATTCTGGGACGTGCACGCACAGCGCTATGGTCGGCGGGCTGCTGAGGATGGACGGGATGCGAAGCTTGCCGACATTGCCAGGCAGGAACGATGGGTCGTCGAAGGTGTTTACTACGCATGGTTAAAGCCCATTTTTGAACGAGCAGACCTGATCGTAGTGTTGCGGCCACATGTGTTCATGCGTGATTTGAGAATTGTGAGGAGGTTCGGATACCGCAAATTGGGAATCGGTACTTCAAAGCAAGAAGGGTTTGGAGATCTATACCGTCTTTTGCTTTGGAATCATCAGTACGATACGATTAATCTGGAACGTGCGATGGAATGCGTCGAACCATATGGGCATAAGCTTGTTCATTGCTGTTCTGCGGACGCGCTCGTTTCCCACGTCGTGAAATCAGTATATTAATCGATACTGTAGTGCCGCCAAGCAAGCACCGGTTCAGGTACCGTCCTTGTGATACTTTTTGGTGCGGAGTGCCAATGAAGGAGCTCGTAATCTCCTATAAATAGGCTCCAACAGGGATGGTTACTTAAAGCCCATGGACCCGAAGCACACTGCTCAACAGTACGATGCCATCGCATCATGGTGGCTTGAGCAAATGAAGGATTCGACGTACGGCGTGGCGGCACTTGAGCGCGCGCTTACATTCGTTGGGTCAGGGCGACACGCATTAGATGTCGGATGTGGATGCGAGGGGCGATTTCTCAGGATGCTCTTGGAACGAGGATTTGATTGCACCGGGCTCGACATCTCGCAAAAAATGATCGCATTGGCAAAGCAACGCTATCCGAAAGTCTCGTTCGTCGTCGGTGATATTTGCGGTTGGCTACTGCCTCGACGGTATGACTTGATTACAGCCTGGGACAGTACGTTCCATCTCCCGTTGGAAAGCCGGGAACCCGTACTGCAAAAATTGTGTGAGGGACTTTCGCCGGATAGTGTGTTGTTGTTCACCTGCGGCGATGGGAAGGAGCCAGGAAGCATTCAGGGAGAATTCGGTGGCAAGCGATTTGAGTACAGCTCGTTGGGTGTTGTTGAGTTTATCCGACTCCTACATCATGCTGGCTGCACGATTCAACACCTTGAACGTGATCAGCACCCGCTGAATCATGTGTATGTCGTGGCCAAAAAAGTGTAGCGACTCGAACCCAAGAACGGTAGGCGGACGTAATTACGGACTGATTTTGGGAACAAAGGATTCAGCATGGTATGTCCACAAATCATTTGTTTGAACGGTACATCCAGCTCCGGCAAGACAGCGATTGCCCAGAAGCTGCAGGAGTTACTGCCGAGGATCTATTTGAATTTTGCGATAGACAGCATTCTGTACGCGTTGCCTGGAAGCGCTCTGTTCAGAATGACGCATGGCCAGGATATTTCCGATTTGAATTACGTTCAATTGGTCCGGTCCTTCAATGCCTGTGTATGTCGCCTTGCCATAACTTCATCCGAACAGGCGACCGATCTCCTGACGAGCCTTGAAGGGTTCTCCGTGCTTCTGGTGGGAGTGCACTGTTCCTTGGAAGAACTGAATCGGAGAGAACGTAACAGACAAGATCGAACGATTGGAGAGGCTGCCGCCCAAATCCATGTGGTCCATCGCCGGTTTATTTATGACCTTGAAGTTGATTCAAGCACTAAGTCTGCAGCTGAACTCGCGGGAGAAATCATGGGTTACATACATGGTGTTGTTGTATTGAACGGACGCGATAAGACACTGACTAACATACAAAAGCAGAAGCGTGAGTAGACGGGTACGAACGTATTGCCTAGCGAGCCCTCTGTGGAAACTCTGGAGGAGGCGGCTGTGCCGGAGTGGGAGGCGAAGAAGGAAGTTGAAATGTCTGATTGTGCAATTGAAGGGGAGGGCCAAGGTTTAATCCCGGACTTGGCGGCGGCTGCACCTTGATGATTCGCTCACCATTAGGCAGATTGATCGTGCTTTCGACGTTCCCTTGATGGTCTTTGTAGACCTGGATGCCACCTTCCGGACCCAGTACTTGGTTCAACCGTTCCTTCGCGCTCGGCTGTTGAGATGACTCCTCCACAGCGGCAAGCAACAGGCTTGGCCATACAGGTCCAATTATGATAATGAGGCAGATAGCGATCCGGTTCATGGAAACATTATACTGCTGACCTTCGGCTTATCAAAACGCCACAGTTGCTGACGGAGGGTGGTTCAGGTGAAGGATTGCGATCTATCGAAATAATCCATGACAAAGGGAGGATTGGATGGAGGGGATGGCTCCAGAGAAGAGACTGCAAGTGGCTATACTTTTGTACGATGGCATGACGGCGCTCGACGCGATCGGTCCCTACGAAGTTCTTCAGTCGCCGACGCTCGGTACCGACCTGCGCTTCGTGGCGCGTGAGAAGGGCGTGAAGCGCACCGACTTCGGGAGGCTCCGCTTGACGGCGGACTATACGCTCGATGAAACCATCAGTCCCGATATCCTCGTGATACCAGGAACTGCCTTTCCGCAAGCCGTGATGGGAGATCAGCTGGTCCTCGAATGGATCGCACAGGTGCACCGCACAACCAAGTGGACCACGTCGGTCTGTACCGGCGCCTTAGGTCTGGCAGCCGCCGGGGTGCTTCAGGGCCTGAATGCCACCACCCATTGGCTTGCCTTCGACATCTTGAAACAATTCGGTGCCATTCCGACTAAACAGCGTGTCGTTCGCGACGGCAAGGTCTTCACGGCCGCCGGCGTTTCGTCCGGGATCGATATGGCTCTTACCCTGGTTGCCGAAGAGTTTGGTGCCGATGCGGCGCAACTCACCCAACTTCTGATCGAGTACGATCCCCAGCCACCTTTTGACGCGGGAAGTCCCGACAAAGCGCCGTCCGCGGTCGTGAATGCGGCACGTGAGGAATTTAGCAAGCTGGTCGTCATGCCATAAGCATATCGAACGGTGATATGACAGGAACGGCGCATCTCACTGTCGCTGCTCTCCTTCACATTTCCATCTATCGTTTGCCGATCACACATCGGCTCGTCAAAATTCGTCTCAGAAACAGCTGAAGGTCGCTCGATCATCATGATGCAACTGCACTAAACCGTGGTGCTCGGCATGGCAGAAATTCAGCGAGCCGACCAGCAGAGTCGGAAGTTAGCGATACACGCGCTGGTGTTGCAGTTACTCGAGGGTGTGGATCTCTCCAACCTTGAACCGAATCCTACGCCGACGCTGGATGGGCTCTGAGCCGGTAGCGGCAATTCCGGGTACATCTTCCGACTTCAAGCAATATTGGCTGCATCGTCTGCGATAGTCTCAATCATCCTGTTCAACACGCAAAGATCTTTCGCACAATGCACACTGCGTCGCTTGCTACAGTCTGTGCATCGGTTTAGGATTGATTAAAATGCACGGACAATCGGGCCGGCGATATAGTGAATGGCTTCTCTATCCTCTTGTCGAGGATTCACTTTGTTAGGATAGCGATCTGTTATGAGTCACCCCCTGGATTTCGTCACCATTGAAGGACTCCTAGCCTATGGTCGCGCCCTCGCCCGACAAGCATCGGAGCGAGGACTCGTGGTACCTCCGCCGACAGAAGCGTCAGCCGATGATGCTGATCGAGTTCGAGCAAAGATGGAGCAGCTCCGCTCCTTCGTCGAACGCTCCAAGCGCGGGTTTGCAACCGCTGAAGAGTACCGATCGGCTCGGGAAGGCCTCATCGATGATCAGCTGATGTTCTTTTCCGCCTGGAACGCGCTCCTTGCCGAAGGGTCGCTGCAGCCTTTACTCCGTGCCACGATCGGAGCAGCAGCCAAACCGACCTATCGGCGCCCGGTTGCCATTGTGCCACGCGCCCAACTGACGCCCACGCTGGCGGAAGGCCGCATCGTCCTGGAACTGGGCGATGACCGCTATTGGTTGTTGCCCCGCGATCTCGGCGACCGGACGCTCTTCTTCACGATGCGTCACGGCGTGTCGCAGGTCGACAGCAAGACTCATCGCGTCGGATGCCGCTTGCCGAACCAACTGGATCATGAACGAGGGGTCGCCAAAGCCGACGCAGTGGGGACGGCGCTTGCCCGCATGATCGGCGTTGTGGGACAGCAGCTCGATTTTTTGCATCTCACCAACTACCTCGATCCACGTGCATTCCTTCATTGCATCAGCCGTAGCCCAAACACCAAGCAACTTTACGAACGAGTGTCGGCGGCGCTGCGGCAAGGGACGCCCACATCCGAACCGATCGTCGAGCCGGCTCTCGAATCGTCGGATTTCGGTTGGGTCACGGGATTGGAGAAGACCCTAGAGGTCGAAGAAGCCGCGCGTGCGTTCAGCGTCGAGACATCCACGGCCAAGCGGCTGATGAAAGATCCGCTCTATTGCTACCCAGGTGGCAATTCTTTCTTCGACCTCTATGTCGATGTCATCGACGGCCTCCACCGATTTGGCGTCGCGCAAAAGGGCAAAGTGGCCTGCCTCTACACCCACAGTTCCACCTTGCGGGCTTTGATGATCTATTTGGACCCGCGTCCGTTCCATGAAGCCTTTAGCGAGTTCAGCGACTACAAGGAAAGCCAAGATAATGTCGTGCTGCTCACCGTCGAACAGGGAAAGCTGTCCGGCTATTCAACGGCCGTTGGACTGTCCGAGCGGGAGCGGGTCGCCCATAACACGTGGGTGACAGTGGAGCGCGCAAGAAAAGACCGCGTCACCCTCAAACCTCGAACCCTCAAACGAGTCGTTGCTCTCGTTTCTGGAGGGGATTTTGCCGGGGCCGGGGCCGCCTTAAAAGAATTGCATGTGACCGGCCAACGTATGGGATTGGAGGTTTATTTTGTTCGCCACGGCTATCTGGGGCTGGCCAACAATTGGATCGAACGAGTGACCGATGAACACACCCGCGGCATGGGCAGCCATCCAAGCAGCCCCATCGGCAGCAGCCGTTTTGAGGAGTTCAAACAAGAGACGGTCCAGCACGTGGCAATGCAGCACCTCGAGCCGTACCTGCGTGATGGCGTTTTGGTTGTGTTGGGCGGCGACGGCAGTATGCGGGGCGCTCGGGCCATTTACGAAGGATTCGGCGTGCAGGTGGTCGGCATTCCAGGCAGTATCGACAATAATATTGAAGGAACGATCTCCCTCGGATTTCAATCCGCGGTGGCGCTGGCGGATCAGTCGATTGAATCGCTTAAAGCCACCAGCGCGGCGATGAGCAGTGTATTTTTTGTGGAGGTCATGGGCGCCGGATCAGGTCATCTCGCGCTGGCCTGCGCCTATCAAGCGAGAGCCGAGGGATTGTTGGTCAATGAACATCCCGACCCCAATGCCTATATCGATGACGTGATCCTTGGAACGCTCAAACGGACATTGGGAGTACCTAACAAAAGCCACTTGTTCGTCGTTGCTGAGCGGACTCCACACCGGCATCACAAGGATGGCGGAGTCCATGGTCTTGTTGATTATGTGGCCAGCGTAATTACCCGATGGCCGGAACGGCAAGCGCTGCCAGGTCACTATCCGCTCTCACTCGCCACCAAAGCCACTATCCTTGGCCACACACTCCGAGGTGCCAGACCAATACCGGAAGACAAGGCGATCGCTCAGCATCTGGCCCATGAGATGGTGCACCGACTGATCGAGTCGCCCAATGACATTGTCGGATGTCTCTTGGCCTACCGTGAACGGGGGTCGATCGGACCGATTCCACTCCATGCCGTAACACCCAAGCAGTTCGACTGGGACGTTTTCAGTCGGATGCATAGCAACGGCCGCGTCACGTAACTCTCAGCCGCCATCTGCACGCGATCATTTGGTTGACCTTTCGACAGTCTCACGCACCTCTCGCCGTTCGCTCTACCGCATCATCGATATCCACCATGCCGACCATCGGCATACAGGCATGATACGGACGCATTTGATTATCGCGAGCACGGTCTTGTTAGACGCAACAACGGATTTCAAAGCGCCACGTCACCGATCCTCCATGCCTGATATCCAAAATCTTGAAATAAGTTGCCTGAAAACCCCTCTCGCGATACCGATAGATTGAGCGCTGGTTTCCGGCGTCAGACACGTTACAACAATCAATTGTAGGGAGGATGTTCATGCATTTCGTTGTGGTATCAGCAGTGGCTGCCGGGTTGGTGTATTTGCTGTGGCAGATCAGGCCATAGCGCTCGTCTCCACGTAAAAGCACCGAGCGAGCTCCATTGAGGACATGCTCTTGCACGGCCTCCAGGGGACAACCTATTGGAGGCCGTGGTTTTTTTGCTCTATTCTTGCCTGTGTTTCCGTATTCCACGCAGGATTTTAGACTCCAAAACCGAAAAATAGATTGCCAGAAACCTTACCTCGCGATAGCTCTAGATCGGACACCGGTTTCCGGCGTCGCCCACGTTGACACAACCTTTTAAGGGAGGTTTATCCATGCGCTTCATCCTCGTATCGGCAGTTGCATCCGCACTTGCATTCGGAACTTGTGGTTTGGCCATTGCGGAGGAACCCTCAAGCCTTGGGTCAGAACTGAACCAGGAGATGGGCTCAATGGCGAGCGAAGCGAAGGGCGAGATGAAAGCCGAGCAGGAACAGATGCGGGATAGTTTCAAGACTAAGAAAGACCATATGAAGGCCGATATGAAGGCCAAAAAAGCACAGATGAAATCGGAGATGAAGGCCAAGCGAGATGCCATGAAGGCGGAGAAACAGGAAATGAAAAAAACGGCTAAGGCGAAGAAAGCGAACACCAAGAAGAATGCCAAGGAAGCGGCCGAATCGCTGGCGCCGAGCACCTATTGAGCCGTCGTTTCCGAGCGACTCCGTGGACCACGCTGGTTTTAACACGGCCTCTTGGATAATCTCCTGGAGGCCGTCATGTTTGGGCTTACGTCGGGACTAGGAACTCAGGACTCTTTCAGTCTGCTGACTGTGGATGGTATCCGCCTCGTTACACGGCCTGTTCGCAGGGCAGCACAAAGACATGGAGCGGGAAGATGCCGTCGCCCTTGGCTGCCTCCTGCTTCAGTCGAAAGTGCGTAAAGGCATCGATGAGACGGTAAGCCAATTGCTCTGAGACCGCTACTAGAATCATTCGGTTGGTCGTTGGG
Source organism: Nitrospira sp. (assembly GCA_019636835.1). Taxonomy (GTDB): domain Bacteria; phylum Nitrospirota; class Nitrospiria; order Nitrospirales; family Nitrospiraceae; genus Nitrospira_D. The sequence goes on along the minus strand of JAHBWU010000049.1, from coordinate 2,008 downwards.
GCCAGAAAGAACTGGCTGGTGGAGCCGGTCTCTCCTTTCCCTGCAACGTTATGCAACTCGCTGAAAGCGCTCACCTCGTAATCGTTCAGCAATGCATGCACCTGTTCCACGAGCGATTCACGAAATACGATCACCAACATCTTCATAGGCAGCTCTCCTGTGCACAAGATTGGTTGTCACCGAACTTGCGGATTCCAGTCGGTGTTCGATCCATTTTCCGGGGAGATATCGGCAAATACAAGGTCAACGGGCTCTACTTGCATCAGGCAGATGGACCGATAGGTCTACAAGAACCGGAGGTTCGGCTCGACAAGGGCAGCAGCGGTACGCTATAAATTATACATCCAACGGCCTTGCCAACAGTCTCGTGGGAGTATCAACCAGGACGGTCTTATGCAAGAATACGCAGCGTATTACGGTACTGCCTGTATCGTCTTTTCTCTCTATCTCCTCATCAAGGGGTTCCTGTCTGCGTCAAGACAGCGAAGCGAAGATCATTCCACAACCCTGGTCCCGGCCTATGTCTATGGGATCCTGGCGTCGATTCTGCTGACCGTTGGTTTAGGGTTTTTTCGTCCGAGCTTGCCTTGGTGGGGATATCGATTGATTTTCCCTGGCACGACAATGCTCTTTCCTGCCATCATCTATCTCGTCGGTCGGCGACCTCCGAAGCCAAATCTCGATCGAGTCGACGCATAGCCGTGGTCTTCCTCCTTGTGGACAGCAGAAAATCCCGCCCTATTTGGCAATAGTAATACTTGGCACGCCTGCGCGTGGGACCTCGGTGACGGTCATCTGGAATAACTGTGACAAGAGTTTGAATGCTTCACGGTTCCAGCGAGCCTGTGGTCCGGTCGTGTTGACGGCGTAATACTGCCCATGGGATTTCATCGCGAGATCCAATCCCGTCGGCGCTGACGGTGACACGATCAGGTCCATCGTCTTGACGGGATTTTCCGCCACCTCGGGAGTACGGGGATCTTTGTCGATATGGTATTCCGACTCCTCAGCGATAGAGAGCCCCAGAAAGTTCAACATCGCGTTGAAACTGCGCAGTCGAAAGTCCCCCTTGAGCGGCCAGTCCCCTCCGACATGCCCTGGACGGATATCAAACGTCACGTCGTGCGGGAGTCCTTGTTCATTCTCATTGTGCAAGCGGGCCCGCTCCTCTCGAGAGAGTAAATTCGGGTCATAGTTCGTAATCAGCGTGCCGCCTTCGACCTGTTTCCGCAACATGAAGGTCTTATTCTGCTCGTTGTAGGTCACCTGGTAGTCCTGTTCGAGAGCTTTGAACCCTTCTGCCGTGACCGAATCGGCGGGAATCGTCCAACTTCGTTCGATGCTCAGAGGCTCGACATAGAGGCTGTTGTGGTCTTGAATGGCCGAAAGATGGAGGACCACCTGTCTGAACATTTCGTAGCCGACCTTGTCGGACGGATTATTCCGATAGGCGATGACACCATTGCGATGGCTCACCCGAAGCTCCTTGGCCATCAACCGGAGGAGAAGATCGATATCGATGCCTTGTCGTAAGAGGAGAGTCAGCTTCGCTTCATGGAATGGCGTGAGCAAGCGCTGGGTAAACTCTTCACCTTCGATCGGAGCGATGCTGATGGTCGGATTCTCGGCTACGCTTCCACCGATGACGGGCAAAATCGTTCGACTGGCGTCACCGGTGAGAGCCGGTGTGGCGCCGGCCGTGAAACGAAAATCGAATGTCGCCGCCACGTTGGAGACACCGGTAAAGTGAATCGGCTGATGGTGCTGCGCTCTGGCGATGTTCATGAGCAGCTGTTTGGATTGCGATTCAGTAATGGCGTCATCGTAGGCAATCACGGCTCGAGTCAAGGTGACCGGTGAGAGACATCCCAACAGCAAGGTCGGGAGGATGAACGCAAGGGAGATGAAGGGCACGGAAGAGAAGACTTTATCCGTCATCGTCGGTCGGCCAATGTTCGATTGCCTCACACGATCGGACGCGAGTTGTACCATACCAATGAGAAGATGC
>JAHBWU010000048.1 GCA_019636835.1 Nitrospira sp. | reverse complement strand
TATTTGTTTCAGGACGGCTAACTTCAAGGGTTTACAGCAGGAATCAATTTTCGGAGCCGTCTTTCTGGGAGACCCGTACAGCACTATTTCCGAGAAGCATATTCTCTCAAGTCAAAGCGCACATCATTTGACTGTCCACGACATACGTGCGTACTGCAGAAAGTGCTAGAGTCGATCTATCCGGGAACATCGGTCTTTCGGCTCACCGCCACTGCATCTTCTGCACACTTGACGCGATAGCCAGCGTCCAGTACAGTTTTGAATCATGGTGCCTTTGCTATTCCATTGGGGAGCACTCCCGGCGTGATGTCACATCAGCAGCAATCGGTCCCCTTTGCTGCACAGGCCATCCCGTTTGAGGAGTTTCTTGCTTCCGGTAAACTCCCAGATGGCTATCTGAATAGTGAATATGTCGCTCAGCAATTCGTGGAGCGCCTTGTGCATTATATTCTCAGTATCCCCTCCGGTAGTTATTCTATGGCTCAGCTGAGCCAACTTCTGGAGCAGCTCGATCCACGCACACAGGTCTTCTTCTTCAAACGCCTAAAGGAAACGAGTCCGGACTGTTTGAAGGATTTTGCGCCCCTCTACTACGGGTTTATGAACGAGTTCCATTCCCTCCTGTTCACATAGAACTGAATCCAACAAAAAATACTCCTTGTAGGCCCTTCAATCTCATGTATAATTGCGGTTCATCCAAGGGAGAAGGAGTATTATGAATCCATCATTGCAAAGGGCCGTCACCAGTTTCTACAATTTGATTTACGAGGCACAGACCTTCGCCACCGCAATGGCAAGGATCGATACCGCCGAGCAGGAGCATTACGCCGGGCGTATTGAAGGTCTCAATTGGGTCCTTGATCGCTGTCAGGAGCTAGAGGACATGGACACCAACCTTACGCCATCTTCTCTCCAGCGGATCCTAGGGGAAGTTAAATCCGATTTGGAACATGAACTCTCCGTACAGCGAAGAGAGAAAGGCCGGCGGGCCGACGGACGGGAGGAAGCCCTCAATTTCGTGGCCGATTACCTTTCTAGCCTCATCACAGCAACTGAGATCGAGTCCGCCAAGACCACGGTCTAACACGGTCCTGTATCACAACGGGGTACCTGCCTCTCCTCGCCCTGCTGAGGCACGGCCCCGCTTCTCCATCCAACCTCCGGGAGTAATTTGAATCTCGCGCGTGAAACCAGGCAGTTTATCAGTCTGCCGCCGAGCGAATTGATCATCCTTGACCGCGACTTCCCATCCTCACTAATATAAGCTTATGCATCCACCCTCACGTAAACCAGGCATTCAATGGATCTCCGGTTCCCCACGGACTCCCAGAAGTCGCCCACGTTCCACCACAGAAACTCCACAAGCGCAATTCGGCTCACTCAATGCCTCTCTTCTGTTCTGTCCTCGGTGTCGCATGGCAACCCCGACAAGAGAACGACTCCTACTCGTTCTACCCACCGGGCATCTTTATGAGTATCTCTGCATCCATTGTGGAACCTCTACGGGATCGAAGACGGATAATCCCATCAAGACCGTTCAGATTGTCACCCCTTAACTTTAGGAAATATTGATCCCCCTGCCATCGAGAATTCGACACGGTACACGCTCAACCAATCTCCTCATCGACTGAAACCTTGACACGAAACCAGTCAACCCGCACCGCGCCTGACCGCATACCGCATAGGAAACCAATTGCACGAGACGACCAGAACCGGAGACCGGAATGATTGGGATGCTATGGAGGGATGGAGTGAAACTCTACGAGCGCTTGCTGTCGGCCAATGCCGCAACTGCGAAAAGTACCTGATCGGCTGGGTCAACGAATTTGTTCGAGCGGAATGCCTTCCTCGATAAGCATCACCGGAATATTGTCACGGACGGGGTAGAGGATCTTCCGATCGGCACGGATCAAACCGCCGTCGAGTTCGGCGGACACAGGTCGCTTCCCCGAATTTTTCACTTCACCGCGCGCAACAGCAGTATTGAGCTTCAGAATGAGAGACTCCTCAGCCAGGCTCACCGCCTGTTTGGTCTCTGGGCAACAGAGGATCGCTAAGAGCTCTTTATCAATACTCATCACAGTCAAGGCCGATAGGATAATCGATAGAGACAATGAAGCGCAAGCTTCCATATGGACCTCCTCATGCCTCGCTATTTCTGATACACTCGACATGTTTTCTGAAAGGATCTACGGCCATGGTCAAAGCATTTTGGAAGACTTGCATGGCAGGCCTCATTGTCTTGGTCCCAGCCTGGGCCACGTTTTTGATTCTCTCGACGCTGTTCACCACACTTGATGGGGTGGTTGGTCGATATATGTCGGATCCAATCCCGGGCCTCGGCCTGCTGCTACTGGTCATCCTACTCATTGGTGCCGGCCTCATCGGCGATCATATGATCGCGCAGCGCTTATTGGTGAGACTGGAACAACGCATTGAACAGATCCCGCTCGTGCAGAGCGTCTATCTCACATTGAAAGGCATGACCGATATTCTCAATTTTCGATCTCGCTTCGGCCGCAGCAAAGTGGTGGCATTTCCTTTTCCTCGGGATGGATGCTGGGCGTTAGGGTTTGTGATGGGGGTGGCTCCCACATCTCTTCAAATCGAGCCCTCCCGCGTTCTCTTCATGGTTTTCGTCCCGACCGCGATTCACCCCTTTACAGGCTTCCTCGCCTTCATCCCGGAACATGCCCTGCGTCCGATCAATCTTCCTGTCGAGGACGCGATGAAAATGGAGTTTTCAGCCGGGTTCTATAGGCCTCCAAACGGATGGCTTACCGCATCCCCATCGCTCCAACCTCGTGATCCATGATCATTGAGCGCATCCACATCAGACCGGCCCGTCAGGACGATGTGGAGACCCTCGTTATGTTCAATGCCGCCATGGCACTTGAAACAGAGAGTCGCCGGCTTGATCTCGCCACATTACGGAAAGGGACCCTTGCATTCTTAGAAAGCCCCGGGTATGGATTCTATATCGTTGCGGAACTTCCAGGAGACACAAGCTACAAGCCCGTCGGCCAGCTCATGATTACGTACGAATGGAGCGACTGGCGGAACGGGGCGTTTTGGTGGATCCAGAGCGTCTATGTCGTACCGGATCGGCGCGGTCTGGGGGTGTTTCGAGCGATGCACAACCATATCCTCGTCAAAGCCAAGGCAGATCCACGAGTGTGCGGCCTCAGATTATACGTGGAACGGGAGAATCGCAGGGCTCAAACTGTGTACCAGCGTGTGGGACTGCTCCCGTCCGTCTATACCGTCTATGAACAAGACTTTGTCCTAGCTCCATCCAAACATTTACCATGAAAAGCATCATAGGTGACTACATGAAGCCTTTCTTACTCGGAATGCTCATTCTGAATTTTTTGACCATTACCGGGTGTGCCTTTATCCGAGGAAACTATGGTGAAGAATTAGGCCAAGGTGACATCACCACAATTCAAAAAGGCATAAGCACAAGAGCAGATGTCGCCACGGTCTTGGGTGCCCCAGACCGTATCATTGAAGCAAATGGACGCGAAATATTTCATTACTACCACTACGATGTAAAATCCGGGTCTGTGTTCATTTTCTCGCGCACCAACATCAAAAGTGATGACACCTTTGTCATATTGAATGGAGCAGGAGTAGTAGAAGAAGTGGTATCCGGAAAACGAAAAGGCCCCCTAGAGTTTCAGTTCTGGCCTTTCGACTGGCCCTTCCGCTAATTCCTCATATCGCTTCATGATGCCGAGAAATCCGCTTATTTATCTGATCCTAGCCCTAACGCTCATGTCATTGAACGGATGCTCACAAGGTCCCGTGACATGGCGGCGAGTGACGCTTAATCAGACTATTTCTACCGAAGATGTGATCTTTATAGTACCCGGCAAGACCGATATTTCCGCGGTCGTTGAGAGACTAGGTGCGCCAAACGATATACTCGCTTCTAAAGATGAAATCGTGACCCGTTACTATTTTACGGATGGCAAATATTTCAAAGCCAATTACGGATGGGGATTTCGTTTTCTCATACCCTTCTTTGCGCCTGACCTCGATTTGGGAGGTGGCGGAATAGGTAGGGATGTTTTCCAAGTAACGTATGACAACCACTGGCTCGTTCGTGATCATGCGTTTGCCTTTCACTCACGCTCATCGGAGTTCTTGGCTTGGCCATTCAGAGACTGAACCATATGCTACAAATAGGTATGCTTACCTTGGTGAATTGCCGGTTGCAGCCGGCCCCGCTATAATGGCGAGCCATGGATGAGGAAGCATCCCACCATCCTCCCAACCTCTATAGTGACGTCCGCTCCTCTTCCTATATCCCGGCCGATAAGGACACCGAGTTTCTTCAACGAGACGAGCTTCGCTCCGTCCGAATCGGGCTTGAGCTACTGAAGCCAGAACTGATTCAACGAGAAGAAGGGATCAGATCCACCATCGTCGTCTTCGGCAGCGCCAGGCTCCAAGAACCGGCGACTGTTAAGCAGGCGCTCCGTCTGGCGGAAGAGCAAGCAGCTCAGGCTCCGGACGATCGCATCTGTCAGCAACGGGTCGTTATCGTCAAACGGCAGCTCGAGCTGGCAACCTATTATGATGTAGCGCGAGAATTCAGTCGGTTGGTGTCGTCAACGTGCCAAATTGATGGAAGGTGCGACTACGTCGTTGTTACCGGAGGGGGGCCCGGTATTATGGAAGCGGCCAACCGCGGAGCGGCGGACGTGAACGCCAAATCAATCGGGCTCAACATTACTCTGCCGCACGAACAGTACCCGAACCCATACATCACACCGAGGCTCAGCTTTCAATTTCGTTATTTCGCCGTCAGAAAAATGCACTTTCTCATTCGAGCCAAGGCACTTGTCGCTTTTCCCGGAGGATTCGGCACACTAGATGAGTTGTTCGAAACGCTCACTCTGCTACAGACCGGTAAGACCAAGAGTCTCATTGTTGTGTTGGTCGGACGGGACTTTTGGGAGCGCGTGATCAACTGGCAACTGCTCGTTGAATGCGGCCTCATCACGCAGACAGACCTCAAGCTGTTTCACTACGCCGAGACAGCTCAGGAGGCTTGGGGCTTGATCGTACGCCACAATGGAGTACCCACCGCATGAAACTCTCATTCTATGGGGCCGCTCGATCGGTCACTGGGAGCCGGCATATGTTGGAAGTGCCGGGCTTCCGGCTGCTGTTCGATTGTGGAATGTTTCAGGGGCGCCGAGAAGAAGCGGTCCGGCGAAACCGCGACTTGGGGTTTGAGCCGAAATCCCTCGGCGCCGTCTTGCTCTCGCACGCCCATATCGACCATTCGGGCGCCCTTCCCGTTTTGCCGCGGCATGGCTTCTCCGGGAAAATCTATCTCACCAGAGCATCGGCCGATCTCACGAACATCATGCTCGAAGATTCAGCTCGCGTGCAAAAGAACGACTGTCGGTATGTCAACAAACAGGAGCGCAGACGGGGAAAGACCTGCATCAGACCGTTTTACGACGGGGATGACGTGCGGAAGATCGTCCGGCGGTTTGAGGGGGAGCGGTATGGCGATCAGCTTAAGATCGCGCCTCGGATCACCGCATCGTTTCATGACGCCGGTCATATCTTAGGATCGGCCGCCGTTCGAGTGAAGTATACCGCGCGTGGCAATACCACGACCATCTTGTTCAGCGGCGATCTCGGTCGATCCCACATGCCGATCTTGCGAGATCCTGAACCCCCGCCCGCCTGCGACGTTCTCATTCTGGAATCAACCTACGGCGACCGGTTGCATGGAGAGGCGGGTCTGGAGATGAAAAAGAAGGCCCAGGATCTGCTCGACCATGCACGGACACACAAGAGCAAAATCATCGTGCCGGCGTTTGCGGTGGGCCGTACGCAGGAATTGGTCATGCGGATCAAGGAACTGGTCGGCGAAGGCCGAGTCGACCCCATTCCGATTTATATCGATTCACCGTTGGCCGACAAGGCAACAGATGTGTTCAAACGTCACCCCGAATGCTATGACGAGGAGACGCTGAAGACCTTTTCATCGAGCGGCGATGTCTTCGCCTCCCGCTACATCCGCTTTGTGTCGTCTTCTGAGGACAGCAAGCGGCTCAATGCCATGCGCGGACCCTGTGTCATCATCTCCGCTTCGGGAATGTGCGAAGGTGGGCGTGTCATTCATCATCTCAAACATGCGATTCAAGATGAAGCGAACATCATTGTGTTTGTCGGCTTTCAAGCCGAACATACGCTCGGCCGCAAGCTCGTCGAAGGCTGGGACGTGGTGCCGATCTTCGGTGTGCCGACACCAAGACGGGCTCAGATCGTCAAGTTCAACGGTCTGTCGGCCCATGCCGACCGGAACGATCTGCTGGGGTATGTGCGAGCCATTCACCCACGACCCAGCACCATCTTCATCGTACATGGCGAGGAGAAACAGGCTCTCTCCTTGGGCGCGGCGATCCAAGCGGAACACCCGACCATCGACGTGCGGATTCCCCACCAGGGCAGTGCGCATGAAATTTAGATCCCTGCATCTCGTATGGGCGGCCTGCCGACGACCGGCTTGGCCGGCCGTACTGTTCTGTGTGGTCGCGCTGATCTCGGGTTGCCTCTCCCCAGCCTCAGCAGAACTGAAACAAGAACGCCACCGTCTGCGCGACCTGGGGATCGTCATGGGGCAGTATCCGCCCGGCCCCCTCAACGCGATTACCGACATTGCAGGCGTGAAAGTCGGCCACACCACACTGATCTCCGGCGAGGGGCCTTTAAAACCTGGGCAAGGTCCCATCCGCACGGGCGTGACGGTCGTCATTCCGCGCGACGATGTCTGGCACAAGAAGGTTCCGGCAGGCTCATTCGTCCTCAATGGTACTGGTGAAATGACCGGCCTCGCCTGGGTGGCCGAGTCCGGATTTCTTGAATATCCCATCGCCCTCACGAATACGCTCAGCGTCCCGCGCGTTGCGAACGGGGTGATGAGTTGGATGATCAAGCAGTATCCGACGATCGGGATCGAGGACGATACCCTCACACCGGTTGTCGCGGAATGTGACGATGGGAGATTGAACGATATCCAGGGCCGCCACGTCTCGGAGCAACACGTCATGACTGCGCTCGACAGCGCGACCAGCGGGACAGTGGCGGAAGGCACGATCGGCGCCGGAACGGGAATGGTGTCCTATGGATTCAAGGGTGGAATCGGCACATCATCGAGAAAATTGTCCGAGAAAGAAGGTGGCTATACGGTGGGTGTGCTGGTCAACGCGAACCACGGACGAAGACTGGAATTGGTGGTCAACGGGATCCCGGTGGGGAAACTCTATGATCCCCCGCGACAAGTCTCCGAAGCGTTCGGGCCTGGCCAGAGCGAAGGTTCCATCATCGTCGTCATCGCTACTGATGGACCGTTGGATGCCCGGCAGCTCACTAGGCTCGCCAAACGCGCTGCGCTCGGTCTCGCCCGCACCGGCTCCACTGTGCGACACGGCAGCGGGGATTTCATACTGGCCTTCTCCACCGCCAACGTGATTCCGCACTATCCGAAAGATCCGACCTACGATATGACACATCTCGCCGACACCCATCTGAATCCGCTCTTCGCGGCGACGGTCGAGGCCACCGAAGAGGCCATTCTCAATGCCCTCACCATGGCCACCACGGTTACCGGTCGCGACAATCACCGCATTGAAGCCATCGACCTTGCCCGTCTCAAAAGACTGCTGTCCGGTTCGCAATGAAACGGTTAACCGGAACTTTTGAGGACCTGTTGTAAAGGTGAACCAAACTTGCAAATGTGGCGATTCTGTCGCTATTCTTCGGACGTAAATCAGGGAGGGATGGTATGAGCCAATACCAGATCGGGGGCGCGTTGCAACTGCTGACGGCGGTGCAGAAGACTGAGGCCTTCGGTGAGTTCCTGAAAACGAGGATGATTCATGCCCTGGAAACCGAGGACCCGACAGAACTGCACTATCTCCTTGCGCAGGTGGACGACTACCATTCCTACCTGTGGCGGTATTATAAGAAGTTAGCGCAAACCCGAGCCCAGCGGATGGATCCGGGAGTCTGAACTCCCAGCGCGTTCCGAACTCGCGCGATCCACACGTATGCCGGGCTTACCTGCCTTTCGCATCACGAGGCGCGACGTTGCAATTTGCAGTGGCCCTCTCGAAAACTGTAGAGACGGAATCAGCCGCGCGGGCTGCGGCCGAGGACATTCTGGCACAGCTGAGTGCCGCTCGGGTCGACCTCGCTTGCGTCTTCTTTTCCGCTCATCACGCCGCCGGGGCAGACCTCTTGGCACATGTGCTGACAAGGATGCTTCGTCCGAGCCTACTGATCGGCTGCAGCGGAGAGGGCGTGATTGCCGGAGCAGAAGAATTGGAAACGGCCCCGGCGATCACCGTCTGGGCCGCCGTCCTTCCCGATGTCGACCTTCACCCGTTGCAATCGTCGTTTTCAGCGACGCACGATCAATTTCACCTCTCGGGGTGGCCTGAGCCGGGCGTTGAAGACTCGTCGTTCCTCCTGCTTGCCGATCCATTCACCGTGCCGGTTCAAGATATCCTTGGGATTGTGGAAGAACGTTATCCTGGAACGAAGGCTGTCGGTGGATTAACCGGAGGTGGGCAAGAAGCCGGCATGAATCGGCTGATCCTCAACGATCAAGTCCTCGATAGCGGGTTAGTAGGTGTCCGTCTCTCAGGGGCCGTGGATATACGTCCAGTCATCTCACAGGGATGTCGTTTGATCGGCGACCGGTTTGTCGTGACGAAAGCCGACCGCAATCTGATTCACGAGCTCGGGGGTGCGCCGGCGTTGGAGCGGTTGCAGGCCGTTTTCGAGTCTTTGGCTGAGGAAGACCGAGGCCGCGCCCATCGGGCGCTCCATCTCGGTATCGTCATCGACGAACATCGGAACCGGTTCGAGCGCGGAGATTTTCTCATTCGGAATTTGCTGGGAGCCGACCGCACCACGGGTGCCGTCGCGATCGGCGATGTGGTGCAAGAAGGCCAGACGGTGCAGTTCCATCTGCGCGACGCAGAATCAGCCACGGAAGATTTGAACTCTCTGTTAGCGACCGACCGAGCAGGCCATCGGCATCCTCCGCTCGGCGCTCTCATGTTCAGCTGTTGCGGCCGTGGCCGTGGACTCTTCGGCAGACCGAACCATGATGTGGCCGTGACTATGGAACGCCTGGGACCGATCCCCATCGCGGGGTTCTTTGCACAAGGCGAGATAGGGCCCATCGGAAACCGCAACTTCTTGCACGGATACACGGCCAGTCTGGCGCTCTTTGCCGAACGGGATTTCCAGCCATTCCATAGTTGACCGCGCCATCGTCTCCATGCCATAGAGTGAGGGAAGGAGAAGACTATGAAACATCCGAGCATACCATCCATCGTCATACTAGTTGCCTTAACATGGATACTAGAGGGGGGAAATATCATGGCAGCGAGCGACAACGGGGCGAACGCACAGGAAGTCATCACATCATCTGGGCTCAAATACGTGGATCAGGTGGTCGGCACAGGAGATGCGGCAGTTGCTGGAAAGACAGCGAGCGTCCACTATACGGGCTGGCTGGAGAACGGCAAAAAGTTCGATAGCTCGGTCGATCGTGGACAGCCCTTCTCGTTTCCCCTCGGCGCCGGGCGGGTCATTAAGGGCTGGGATGAAGGGGTGCAGGGGATGAAGGTGGGTGGCAAGCGCAAACTCACCATCCCGTCCGATTTGGGATACGGATCGCGTGGTGCCGGCGGGGTGATCCCACCGAACGCCACGCTGATCTTCGACGTCGAATTGCTCGGTGTGCGGTAACCGTACGGTGCAGCACACTCCCCTCATCGAACAACATCGCGCCGCCGGCGCGAAATTGGTCGACTTTGCGGGATGGGAAATGCCCATCCACTACACCGGCGTTGTGGATGAGTATCACACTGTTCGAAGCAAGGCCGGGCTTTTCGATGTCAGCCACATGGGGCGGATCGTCGTCACCGGCTCCGGGGCGGAATCTTTCCTTCAGCGCATGACGACGAATGATCTCGCTGCGCTGCGGCCCATGCAAGCGCAGTACTCGATGGTCTGCAACGAGCAGGGAGGCATCAAGGACGATATCTTCGTCTATCGGTCGGCAAGGGCCGGAGAATTTCTTCTGTGCGTCAACGCGTCCAATCGAGATAAGATCGTCTCTTGGCTTACAGAGCATGGTCGGGGAGTTCCCGGCTGTCAGATCTCCGACCGTTCAGCAGAGATCGCTCAGATCGCCTTGCAGGGCTCGGCTACGCGAGCGATCGTCGCGGCACTCGGATTGTCACAGCTGGATCAGCTCAAGCTCAGAGAATCAACGACGGTGCGAGTCGCGGATGTGGAGTGTCTGGCGGCGCGAACGGGCTATACCGGAGAATTCGGCTACGAGTTCTATGTGTATGGGCAAGCCGCCCCGGTCTGGGACAAACTTTTGACTGCGGGCAAGTCGTTCGGTTTGAAACCGGCAGGACTCGGCGCACGGGATCTCCTGCGTCTCGAGATGGGCTACCTGCTCTATGGCAACGATATCGATGAACGAACGACGCCGATCGAGGCTGGAGCGGAATGGGCCGTGCGTTTCGAGAAGGGAGCGTTTGTCGGAAAAACCGTCCTGTTGGCTCAAAAACAAACGGGCTTGTCCCGCCGATTCGTCGGCTTTGAATTGCTTGAGAAAGGCGTCCCCCGCCACGGGTTCAAGATTCTCTCTGCATCCTCACCACAGTCTCCCATCGGAGCAGTTACCAGCGGCAATCTTTCCCCGCTTCTCCAGAAGGGAATTGGGTTGGGGTATGTATCTCCCCAGTATGCAGAGCTCGGGACGGATCTCTTCATCGACATTCGAGGAAAAGCGGTTCCGGCGAAGGTGGTGAAGCCGGCGTTCTATAGACGTCCCTCCAAGTAACTGAAGCATGTATCTCTCATCAGAGAGCGGCTTCCGGTTCAACGTCCAGGGTGATCAGCTGAGGAGAATCTCGAATGGTTCGGAACATTTATACGGGGAAGGTCGTTACACTGAACGTCGACACCGTCAAGTTACCGAATGGAGTGACGGTTGACCTCGAAACCATCCGCCATCCGGGGGCAGCCGCAGTCGTTCCGATCAAAGACGATGGGACCGTGGTCTTGATCAGGCAGTTCCGGCATGCCGCCGGTGGATTCATCTATGAAATTCCCGCGGGAAAACTTGCTCCCGGGGAAGATCCGTTGAATTGTGCCGCACGGGAACTGGAGGAAGAAGTCGGCTATCGTGCATCCTCCTTCGAATTACTCTCAAGCATTTTCACCGCTCCCGGTTTTGCGGACGAAGTCATTCATGTCTACAAGGCGACCGGTCTCATGAAAGGGCGTCAGCAACTGGATCGGGATGAAGTGCTGGAAATCGTCGAAATGCCGCTGGATCATGCCATCCACTTGATTCAGGACGGGACTGTCAGAGATGGAAAGACGATCGTGGGGTTACAAGCGGTTTATATAGAGAATGTTACGAATCGCTGATGGATCATACCGATGACAGGGAATTTTGCGCCGTTCGCTGTTGATGCTTGTACGAGAATCACGGAAGAATGTCCGACAACACAACTTGGGGGCACTCCCACAGAAGAAATGTGGAGTACCCCCAGTCAGGTCGTCGCACTGAACCAAAAACTTACTTCCCCTTTTTCTCTTCCTTCTTGTCGACGTAGGTCTCGTCGGCCTTGCCGCCCTTGTCCTTCTTCTCTGCCGCGTTGATCATCTGAACGAACTTGCCGCCTTTCTTTTCATCCTTCTTCTCACCAGAGGCGAAAGATGGAGCGTTGAAGGTCACTGCCACCGCAACCGCTATGATTGCCATCAACATGCGCTTCATACGTTGTTACCTCCTTGAAGTAGTGTTGGGCCGACCATTCGGAACCTACAGAGAGCACAGCAAGCATGGTGCCATTCCTTCGTTTTCGTCTGACGATCTCATAAAGCCGAATAATCAAGAAGTTTTCGCGCAGCCACGGCGCCGCTGATACTGGTTTCCACTGAATTCTTAGAATTCTTGGGGCGGAATTGAGAAGATCATTACTAAATCGCCCCAGGTGGATCCCTAGTCGATCAACCGCCTTGACTCGGTTCACAGCGAGGGCCGAATCGTGCTATCTTCCATCCGCAGCCATAGCCCGATTTCGCTTGCGAAATATGAATTCTAATCAATGCCTTATGCCCGAAAGCTTCAAAGAAGGAGAAGAGTGCCAATGTTGCTAAAGGGGAAAAAAGGACTCATCATCGGCGTAGCCAATAAGCACAGCATCGCTTGGGCCATCGCGCAATCGGCGGCCGGCGCGGGAGCTCAGCTCCTCTTCAATTATCAGAACGAACGGCTGAAACAAAATGTAGATGAGCTCGCCGCTACGCTGCCCGGCGCGAAAGCATTTCCCTGCGACGTGAGCAACGATGGTGAGATTGCGTCGCTCATGCAGCAGGTTCAAAAAGAAGTCGGTCAAATCGATTTTCTCGTCCATTCCCTGGCATTCGCTCCCCGCGAAGAGCTGAGCGGACAATTCGTGAATACTACTCGACAAGGGTTTGCGATGGCGCTCGACGTCAGCGCCTATTCTCTCGTGGCCGTCGCAAGAGCCGCCTTGCCGTTGATGACCGCCGGAGGCTCTATCGTCACCCTCACCTATCTCGGGAGCGAGCGCGTCGTGCCTCACTACAACGTGATGGGTGTCGCCAAAGCCGCGCTTGAAGCGACGGTTCGCTACTTGGCCTATGACCTCGGTCCTCTGAACATCCGAGTAAATGCGATCTCCGCCGGACCGATCAAGACGCTGGCCGCGCGCGGGGTCTCAGGCATTACCAAGATGGTGGATCTCCATAAAGAATTTGCGCCGCTCCGTCGCCCGACCGAGCAGGGCGAAGTCGGGGATACGGCGTTGTTCCTAGTCAGCTCATTGGGACGAGGCATTACCGGCGAAGTGATCTACGTGGATGGAGGATTCAATATTCTGGGCATGATGGCTTCCGGTGAACAGGGAATCTCCTGACCTATCGACGACCGAAAAGCAGCGTCGAATCCAAACGCTTTGATCCCGTCGTGCCATTGGATGTGTGAATGATGCGGACGAAAACCCTTGTACAGGTTATCGTGGTAAGCAGCCTGTCCTTCCTGCCGATGCCGTCTTCGGCACAGGAATCAGGCGAGCGTCTGGCCAAACAGGCCCTCGAAGAATGTGACAGCGGGAGACTGGCCATGGATCGTGCGACGCGCCTCGCCCATTTTCAGCAGGGACAGATCTTGGGCGAGCGTGCGGTGGCAGCGGATGAGGGAAACGCCGATACCCACTTTGCGCTGTTTTGCAATCTGGGGGAGCTGCTCCGCATCGACGGAGAATCCTTCACCTCGCTCTTCGGACTTCGCCGCATGATGAACGAACTCGACCGAGCCCTCGAAATCAATCCAGCTCACATCGATGCGCTCTCCGCGAAAGGGACCTTGCTCGTGAAGCTGCCAAGAATATTGGGAGGCGATGCCGAAAAAGGGGAGGCGCTCTTAGAACATGTCGTGAGCCGAGCACCGAAAGCCGTCAATGCCAGATTATCCCTTGCCAAAGTGCGGTGTGAGCATGGTCGACATCAGGAAGCCGTGACATTGGCAACTGATGCCTTAGCCCTCGCCCAAAAACATAATCGACCCGACTTTATCCCCGAAGCAAGAGCAGTGTTGGAACAGCTTCAGGCGAACGCCGCCAAGGCAAGCCACAAAGCTCAGTTCTAACCTTCTGCTGTCTCGTCGGTCTTGATCGGAGCGTACGTGATCAAGACTACTCAAGCGTCCTCCGCAGTGCCTTCAGGCGTCCCTGTCGCTTCTTCCGTTCAATCCGTTGATCCTGAGAACTCCGTGTAGGCGCGGTCGCTTTTCGTTTCTTGCGAGGAATCCCCGCACGTTGAATGAGCATCCGTAAGCGATCCAGCGCGTCCTCACGGTTGCGCTCCTGCGTGCGGTATTGCTGGGCTTTAATCGTGACCACTCCATCAGCTGATATGCGGTGATCGCGCAGCTTCAACAGAGTATCTTTATAGACCTGCGGCAAAGATGACGTATGGATATCAAATCGCAGATGGATGGCGGTTGAGACCTTGTTGACGTTTTGACCACCGGCGCCTTGCGAGCGGACGGCGTGGATGTCGATTTCAGAATCAGGGATAGTGACATGGGATGAAATGAAGAGCATTCGTGATTAGTTAGCACAACAATACATGCTGGCGCAAAGTAGCGCTTCCTAACGGATTCTCCCAGTCTCCCGTCGAACCTGGTCTTGTGCGAACCGGTCTTTCCGGTTTCAATAAAAAAATAAGCAATCTTCTAAAAAGAGCGGATTCGCACGGTAAGATCATCTTTAAACCGCTCAATTCAAGAATAGAAAAATACCAACGTCTCGAGTTTTTCTCCCGGGGGACATACTTCGACTCTTAATAATTCCTGCGTTCTATTCACTCTATGTGTCTCACCCCCATAACGTGTGTCTATCTATGACACAGGCACCGGATGTGCTTTGTGATCTGTGAGTAGTGCCGGCGTCTTGGCGATCTGCAAACACGTTCGATTTAGTGAGCGACAAATGACTGGCCTGCCTGAAATCATCAGGAAGGGTGCGATGCCGTACCTCGAGCACTTAGCTGCCACTCAGGATGGAAAACCGCAAAACGGAATACCGGGGTTAAAACATTGGCGGTATGACCTCGTAGCAGGGCTGCAGGTTGCGTTGGTGGCCCTTCCCCTTTCCCTGGGGGTTGCACTGGCCTCAGGGGCGGCTCCGATTGCAGGAGTGATCTCAGCCATCATTGCAGGACTCATTTTTCCGTTTCTCGGTGGGCCCAACATCACCATCAGTGGTCCGGCGGCAGGTCTCGCCCCAGCCCTACTCGCCGCTATGCTGACTCTCGGCCAAGGAGACTTGGAGATAGGCTACCCTCTGGTCCTCGTGGCCATCTGTCTTACCGGAGCAGTACAGGTGTTGCTGAGTATCTATAAGGTCGGTCGGTTCGCCCTCTACTTTCCAATGTCGGTGCTGCAAGGTATGTTGGCCTCCATCGGGATATTGATCATCATCAAGCAACTTCCCTCCCTCCTAGGCTACCTGACTCCTATGACGAAATCGATTCCTGAAGCCATCGCCCAGATACCCATGCAGATCGTGGAGATGAACCACGAGGTCTTTGCCGTCGGAAGTATCGCGTTGGTCCTCCTCTTCGGCCTCGACAGCAACAGGGTCAAGAATCACAAATGGGCGAGGAATATTCCTGCACCGCTTTTAGTCGTGGCGCTG
Organism: Nitrospira sp.; assembly: GCA_019636835.1. GTDB lineage: Bacteria > Nitrospirota > Nitrospiria > Nitrospirales > Nitrospiraceae > Nitrospira_D. The sequence goes on along the minus strand of JAHBWU010000048.1, from coordinate 14,198 downwards.
GGCGGGATAGCCGGTTGGATCCTGCACTTTCCCGAAACCCATTTGATTCACGTCCCCAAAGATGTTCTTGGGCAAGGCATTCATTTCCCGAATTTCTCGGAAGTATGGCACCGGCCTGAGCTATGGTTTGCGTTACTGACCACGGTTGTCACTCTGACGTTGATCGACGGAACCGAGACGCTCGTCACCATCGGCGCAATCGATAAGATCGACCCTTTCCAAAGAAAATCCGACCCCAATGTCACCCTTCGGGCCATGGGTGTCTCCAATATCCTCTCCAGCCTAGCCGGTGGATTGACGATCATTCCAGGGGGAATCAAGAGCACGGCAAACATCATCGCAGGAGGCCGAACTCTATGGGCGAATTTCTACTGCGCCCTATCCATAGCGCTCTTTGTATGGTTTGGAACCGACCTGATCAATCGAATCCCGCTCACCGTCCTGGCCGCGTTACTCATCTTCATCGGATGGAGACTGTGCGCGCCGAGAATCTTCTTGAATGCTTTTTCAATCGGGACCGAGCAACTCCTAGTCGCGATCGTCTGTGTCGTGGTCACGCTATGCACGTCGGACATTTTATCGGGAATAATCGCAGGAACCATGACGAAGATTCTCAAGCTGAGTTTTGATGTGGTCAAGGCGCTGACGGTTGAACGGCAATTCCACCCCGGTCCCTCCGAACCGTTCTCCAATCGTGTCTGGGCGGCATTCAAAGAGCTGTTCGGGGATCCCATTATCAGAATTGGTGACGGGCGCATCAGTGGGAGAGGAGCCACGCCCGTCATGAGCGTCGCAGCCAAAAATATGAAACACCCCTACAAGATTTACCTCTCATCCCTCACCTGTATGAACCTGATGAAACTCGATGCGAAGCTCAATACTCTCCCTAATCACAGAGATAACTACATGATTATCCTGGCTGGACATGTGGTGGATCACACGGCGATGGAGTATTTGTATCAATTCCAAGATCGACATAGAAAGGCAGGCCATCACTGCGTGATTCTTGGAACTCAGCATTTCCTTTCTCATTCCGACCATCGTTTGGCATACCGAGTGAGTCAATCCGGTGATGCTATGGCCTATGGGTGAAGATCCGCAAGAGAGACCTGAGGCCAAGCCCCTTTTCATGCAAGGAGGAACCGGTGATGAGGTTGGCTGAATTTGGATGAAATCGTGTCCAGAACGAACGCAAAGTATAACGAAACAAGGGCAGCGCCCCTTCCTGAGTAACGTGCCACCCTACTGCCATCCAACGAGATGTTCCTGAATCCAGCAGACTGCGGACGAACCCGATTGGTGTGCTTCAACAATTCTCCGCACGATCAGACAACGCCAGTATATTCAATGACCACCCCGCTTGTCCTGAGGCTTTCAAAGAGCGAACGGATGGTTTTTCGCGTCCTGCCGGAAGGATGATCATCGGCAAACGTCTTGCAGCGTAACATCGCATGCAGTAGCATGCCATGGGGGGGCTCCCATGATGCAAGCGAGTATATTCGTCGTCGACGATCAGGCTGCGTTTCGTAACGCGCTGGCAAAACTGCTTTCTCGTATGCAGCACCGGGTTCGGTCGTTTCAATCCGGTGAAGAATTGCTCGCCGCGGTAGAAGAAGAAGTGCCGGACTTGATTCTGCTCGATCTGAAGATGTCAGGCATGAGCGGAATTGAAGTTCTGCAATCGCTCCGCCCCAAAGGCTGTGATGCCCTCGTAATTTTATTGACTGCATATGGGACGGTAGAGGATGCGGTGGAAGCTATGAAGCTCGGCGCATTTGATTTCCTCATCAAAACGGTCGATCTTGACACACTGGAGCCGATCGTCAACCGTGCCCTTGAACATATTCTGCTGAAGCGGCGCGTATCGTACTACAACGAACACGAAGCCGATCAATATCGATTGAATAATCTGATCGCGCATAGCCTGGCGATGAGAACCTTGCTGATTCAAGTGCGGGAGGTGGCCCAGAATCCGAATGTGCCCATTCTCCTGATGGGGGAAACCGGAACGGGGAAAGAATTCTTAGCTCGTGTCATTCACCATAACAGCGCGCGCGCAAAGGGGCCGTTCGTGAAGATCAGTTGCACCACACTTTCCCCCATGCGATTCGAGCGCGACCTCTTTGGATATGAACGAGGCGCTTTTGCCGGGGCGGAGAGAAGAAAGCTCGGTTTGCTGGATCAGGCGGAAACCGGCACGCTGTTTCTCGACGAGATCGGGGATCTCGATCTTGTCATGCAAGGTAAGCTGGTGGGCATCGTGCAGGATCGAATGTTTCGCCGTCTCGGGGGAGTTGAAGATATTTCCGGAGACTTCCGCGTGATCGCGTCTTCCTACCGGGATCTTAAGGAGGAAGTGTCGGGAGGGCGTTTTCGAGAGGACCTCTTTTTTCGCCTCAACGCAATACCGTTCATCGTACCACCGATCCGAAATCGTATCGAAGATATCATACCCCTCGCCAAACTGTTCATGATGAAGTATGGGCTGGAGTTCAGGAAAGAAGTGACCGATATCGATCCTAAAGCCGTGACGGTGCTTCAACAGTACGGATTTCCCGGTAATGTGCGGGAACTTCAGAACATCATTGAACGGGCGATGATGTTGTGCGCAGGCACGATTTTGACCAGCAGTGACCTTCCAGGAGCGCATTGAGCACTTGCGATCTTGGCCGGTTGGCGCGGTGTGTCGGTACATGCTGAGCAATGCCCCACGTCCCATCGGAGTGTTTATGCAAGGCCGTTTTCCTCAGAAGTTCTTAGATGATCTCCCGATTCTTCCCAAGCTGCTTCTCATTCCAACCATTCCGTTTGTCTCGCTGGTGATCTTCAGCATGATGACCTATGTGGATATCCAGGATTTTATGCAGGATGAAGAACGCCTGACGCGTCTCTATCTGCATCAAAAGACGGCAGCCCAATACATGCGGTCCATAGCTGATCTGGAAACGGCATTTCTGGGATATGTCATCTCTGAGAATGATCGATACCTGGCCCGCTTTCAGGAGGGGCGGAGAAGCCTCATGGAAATGGACCTGGAGCTAGAAACGCAACTTCCAGCCAAGCATGAACGATTCGAAGATATTCGCGCCCTGGTGAAGCAGTCCTTTTTGGAGAAGGAAGCACTCCTGCAAGCCATCCAGCAGGGGAATAGGTCCGATGCAATTCGGTATGTCCGTGAGGGACGAAGTCGAGAGGTCATGCGTGAGATTCGGAAATGGATGGCCTGGTTTGACGAGGAGTACCATCAGGCGCAGCAACGGGAGCTATCTCAGTTGAGTTACGATCAAGCAAGAACACGCTTTATCATTCTTGGAGGGGGGGTGCTGACCCTCTGCCTGGTCATCCTCGCGCTGGCACTGATTGCCCGATCCATCGCAGCTCCGTTAACCGCCTTGTCAAATGTCGTAAGCGCTACGGACGGCCAGACGATTCCTTCCATTCCTATCTTTGACCGGAAAGACGAAATCGGCGAGCTCGCCACAGTGATGAAAACAATGAGCTCGCAGATCCGAAAAGATCTCGATGAGGTCCAGCAGTCGGAAGCCGCCCTCAAGAAGCTGAATGCGCACTTGTCCGCATCCGAGGCGAAGTATCGAGGCCTCGTGAATCACGCGCCGCTCGGTATCTTCATGACAAAAGGAGTGAGGGTCACGTTCAGCAATCGTTACAATCAGCAGTTGGCTGGACTGGACCCTGAATCGGATATGGATCCCGAGTCATTCCGCCAACGGATGCATCCTGAAGATCGTGATCGCGCGATTACGACATTTGCCGAAGCCGTAGCTGCAGGCCGACCCTGCGAAATGATTTTCCGGTTAGTCCATGACGACGGGAATATCCGGACGGTCTTAAGCCAACGTGTGCCGATCATGGATTTGGATGGTCCCGATGTGATTTATGTGGGCTTTAATATCGACATCACGACCCTGGACACCCTGCAATTGCAATTAAGGCGAGCGGAAAAGTTGGCGACTTTGGGACAAGTTGCGGCTGGCATCGCTCATGAGCTCAGGAATCCGCTGGTCGGTATCGGTTCGACGGCCAAGGTATTATTGGATGACTTTGAACCCGGCGACCCGAACCGTAAGGAGATCGAGGTGATCTTGTCGGAGACGCGGCGACTGGATCGAATCGTCGGTCAGATCGTGGACTATGCAAGGCCACGCCGATCGACGCCGACACGAATCGATCTCAACAGGCTCGTCGGTGAGGTATCCAAAATGCTGATGACGAGGTTGGAAGATAAGCGTCTCAAGATCAAGGTCGCGATTTCACCCATGATCAGCGAGTTCACCGCCGATCGAGACCTCCTGAGGCAAGTACTCTTGAACATCGTGGACAACGCCATTGATGCTACCCCGAAGGACGGCGCTCCGATCGAGATCACCGGACATGAATTATTCCGGGAGGAAAGACCCGGATTGGTGATTCAAGTCAAAGACGACGGTGTCGGCATTTCGACGGAACTGCTTCCGAACGTGTTTCAGCCGTTCGTGACATCCGGGAAAAAACATGGGACAGGATTAGGCTTGGCTATTTGTCAGAATATCATCGAAAGCCATGAGGGAGACATCTATGTGACGAGCGAAGTCGGAAAAGGCACGATTGTCGGCATCTGGCTGCCATTGGAGCAAAAAACTGCATTGGAAAGGGTTTGATCGATGCACACTGTCGTTTTTGTGGTCGATGACGAACCGGTTATTCGCACGGCCATCGTCAAGCGGCTGATCAGGCAGGGACATTCCGCTACCGGCTATGAATCCGGTGAGGTGTTGTTGCAAGAGCTGGAGCACAAACTCCCTGAACTTGTGCTGCTCGATCTGAAGATGCCAGGAATCAGCGGCCTTGATGCCCTCAAACACGTGCGACAACTTGCTCCCTCCGCCATCGTCATCATGCTGACCGCCTATGGGACCGTGCAGGATGCGGTGGAAGCCATGAAATTGGGAGCGTACGATTTCTTGATCAAAACGGTCGATCTTGAAGGGGTAGAGGCGGTCGTGGCCCGTGCGATTGAAATCCTGAAACTCCGCCGCCGCCTGGAATCAGAAGTGAGTGGAAAGGCCTCCCAGTACCATCTGAGTAATGTCGAGGCTCACAGTCGTGCGATGAAACACTTGCTCGAGCAAGTAAAAGAAGTGGCGGAGAATCCAAAACCCACCGTCATGCTGCTGGGGGAGACAGGAACCGGAAAAGAGTTCCTGGCCCGGGTGATCCATCACAATGGGCCGAGGGCGTCTGGACCATTCGTGGGTGTCAACTGCACCGCAATTCCCAAGGACCTTTTTGAGAGTGAATTGTTCGGGTATGAGCGTGGAGCCTTTACCGGCGCCAATCAGCGCAAGCTTGGTCTGCTCGAAAAGGCGGAAGGCGGTACGTTGTTTCTCGACGAGATCGGGGATCTTGACCTGCCGACCCAGGCAAAGTTGTTGCGAGTGATTCAGGAACGATCATTCAGACGCGTCGGGGGAACGGATGATCTCGGCGTGGACTTTCGTCTCATCACGGCGACGAATCGAGAAATCAAGAAGGAGGTGGAGCGAGGAACCTTTCGAGAGGATCTCTATTTTCGTCTCAATGTCGTCGCATTTGAGATCCCTCCTCTTCGTAAGAGATTCGAGGACATCATACCGCTATGCCGAAAGATGATCGTGCGCTTTTCGCATGAATTCGGCAAACGTGTCCCCGAATTGGACTCGGAAGCCCGCGCCATGTTGGAGCGATATCAATATCCGGGGAATATTCGAGAACTCGAAAACACTCTCGAACGAGCCATGATTTTCTGTTCGGGACAAACATTGACGACTAACTATCTGCCGCGAGAACTGCATGAATATGTCGGGCAAACCACCATGTCGGTTTCCCAAGGGACTGAGCGTCTGATTCGCATTGAGATGCAGGTCGGCAAGCACACGCTGGAGCGAATCGAAGAATCCATCATAGAAGAAGTTCTTCGGCTGGCGGACTATAACAAGAGCTTGGCGGCTAAGCAGCTTGGCCTCACTCGATTTTCGCTGGACCGGCGTTTGAAAAAACTCGCGGACTCGCCAAAGTGACGCGAACCCTCAACTTCACCGAGCTGGAACGACTATCCCGGCGTTGAAAACCCCGACTGAGCGATGACGTTCTGCCGGCTCCAGCCAGGACCCCCGCTATGAAGCGTGGCTCCTAACGACGCCAATATGCCTGCTTTCATTGACCGTGTCGTTAGCGTATGCTCCGGTGCGTATTCCTTGTTATACCCCCGGGTCATTGCCGAGGTTTCTCCAATAGACGCTTTGGCTTCCTATACCGAGAACAAAGTAGAGGGACGCGTGGAGCCTTCTCCGCAGCCGGCAGTGCTGTCCTAAGCGACGCCAGACATGATGCGTATAGATTCAAAGCAACCCCCGCGTTCTGCGAAAAGAGGAATCCCCCCCCGCCTGCAGCGGGCGAAAGAGTATGGTATAGCAGTCGGCGCAACGCTCCTCGCCTTTTTCCTGCGTTTGTCTCTTGATGCCTACCTCGTCGAAGACCGCTTAGTCTATTCCGGGTTTCTCGTTGCAATAGCGGTCACCACTTGGTATGGCGGGATAGGGCCTTCGTTGGTGGCTGTCGCATTAGGTGGGCTCATTGCCAATTGGGTTTTCATTCCTCCTCGGTACACACTTAGCGCGACCGGTCTGACAGAGCAAGCCGGGATCATCATCTACTTGACGATCAGTTTCGCGCTGGTCGGGGTAGCACAAACCTGGCGCTGGGCCTGGAAGAGAACGGAGGATATGACATCAGAGCTACGAATGGAAATGGATCGTCATAGACGGACGGAAGAAGTGCTGACGCCTGTCGGATCAACGGAAAACCCATCCGCTTCACAACACGAGCATCGGTTGTAGCTCAATGCTTTCCCTCATTATGAAAAAAGCCACACAGGTTTCCCTCAGGCCGTCCGGCCTGATCCATCAATCGTTCGCCTCAACGCCTTCAAGCGACTCGCACTCAAATTTTTGACTGGCGTTTCTCTCTTTGGAAGAGGTAAAAAGTTGGGTCAATGAAGAAGTACGGGTCAGCAGCTCAGCTCGATCAAGAGTCATCGTGAGATGAGAAATACAAGGGTAGAGATCGCTTGCCTCGAGAGTCATATGCGGGGGATCTCGAGCGCACCGAACCTACTTTAGGAGGTATCATGCAGCAAGCAGTTGATCAGCAGACACGCAAGCTCACGGGCATCATCAGCATCTCGGTCTTCGTCTGGAGTCTACTTCTGAGCGCGGTATCCTTTGCTCAGGTCCCCGCAAACCAGGACACATTCAGCCAGGACTTTCGCCTCTGGACACCGACCTTCCTTACCGTGAAACTTCCCGCTTCGTTTTTCGCCTACATGGAAGTCAACCCGCGCTTTGCCGATCTAGATGATGGCGGCCATATCGATCAGCTGCTCCTCCGTCCGGCGATCGGATATCAACTGACGGAGAATGTCTCCATCTGGCAAGGATATGCCTGGGTCGGCAACTTTAATCAGAGGCATACACCGCCTCAATCGCCCTTCTTCGAAGAGAATCGAATCTATCAGCAGCTCAACTATACGAGCAAATTCGAGTCCTTCAGGATTCTTACCCGTTTCCGCCTCGAGGAACGTTGGATCGAACATGCGGACGGTACTGCGCTACGATTCCGTCTGATGGTGAGAGGGTCCTATCCATTGCCCATTGCTCCGGAATGGGCGCTCGTGGCCTACGACGAGATCTTTGTCCATCTGAACCAGGTCGGTGTAGCTCAGGGTAAAGGACCAGACGCCGGGTTCGACCAAAACCGGTTTTTTGTGGGCATCAACCGGACATTTGGGAAACATTTCAATATGGACGCCGGTTACCAAAATTGGCTCGTCAACAGCCGGTCACTTCCTAATCTCGCGAACCAGATGAACCACGTCATCTTGTTGAATTTTTACATTAATCTGTAGTCCCTTGCGCCAGGGGCCAGTCCGTTATGGGGTTGCCTTATAGACTGGTCCCTTACCCCATCGCATAAAAGCAGACATCCATTAGGCATCCCCCCGCGCAAATAAGAAAATACAACGTGGGATTATCGACCTAGGTTCTGTTGGTAATTGAACGTTCGCGCGGGTAAATCGAAGAGTGGTCGTCGGTGATCAAACGCCGCACCCCATCTCGTGGTTGAAGATACACGCTCTCACGCCGGCATCAGTGTCGACGTGAGAGCGTGTAGGGTCTTTGGGGATCGATGTTCCGTCCCTTGGAGCTAGTGCGTACATTCTGGGACCTCCAAGAGATTCGCAACCAAAACGTCACTTCTTCGTCACGGCCGTTGCATTTTCAAAATTCTTCTCCAGCACGAAGCGTTTATGCAAAGGTTGCGTCGGCCGAACATTATCGTGTCCCACGAGCGCGCGGAACCGCTGGATCTGTTCAGCAGAGACTTCGATCGAATCGTGCAGGACCATCCAGATGACACCTTCTGAACAGGGTGGAGTGGTGAAGGATCCCGAGTATAGGTAGTAGGAGCGCCGTTCGGGTAAAAGAGTTATCGGATTGACGGTATGGTCATGGTCATCCATGACTTCCCCGACCTTGGTTGGCGCGTGCTCCAAAAATGTCTCGAAAAACGGATTGTGTTTCCCCTCCTCCATAAAGACGGCAACCACCGCCGCTTCATGCCGCTCGTTGTGATGCACCAGATGCAGTTCCATCGGGTAGTGTCTATGATCGACCGTGTGTTCGCTCGGAGTATGGAAATGGAATTGTTCAAGCAAGTAGAGGTCTTCGTCGAACACGATCGCGCTGTCCTTGTCAAAATGGAGCACCGTCTGGCCGTGCTTGGGGTAACGGGACTTGGCCGTTTCTGAAACCGGTTCGACTTCTTGTAGTGTATGTCCATTATTCACCACATGGAACGGAGCATCTCTATAGGAAAACTGAATGTCGTCGAGTGTCGTCTTGCGGGTGCGCAACAGATCGATCGGTGATTGGTTCATGCCTTTTTCACAGAGGGAGGATTCCGGCCCGAGCTTGCCCCACTGATGCGGTCCACGAGCGCCATCATAGCCCCATGTGCTCTGCCCTGTCTCTCCCGCGTGCAGCCATGTCGGTAGCGATAAGGCAAGCGCTATCGCCATGCTTGGAATCGCAAGCCTCACCACAGCCCTGTTGCTCAACGAGACAACTGCGGCTGCTGGATCCCGCAGGGTTGAAGTTTGCATGATCTATATCCTCCTTATGTCATAGCCTGGATTGATCAACTACAAATCAAGAAACCTTTCCGGAGACACAAGCGCCCCTTAGCGTAAGGCTTCAGCCACTACGTTCATCCAACTTCTTAGGCTGTGGGTGGTTCTCTTCCGCATATTCACGTATCAAAACGAGCGATATAGCACAGTGTACACAGTGCGCATTTAGAAATCAATCCGACTGTCGCATGCTGTCTTCAGCCTCGTACGGACAGTTAGTCAATAAAAACATATATTTAAGCATCGTACAATTCTGTCGAGTAGGGTGCGTATCTTGCTCCATAACCTAAATAAATCCTGGCCGACAAGGCAAAAGACAAAGAGGTCATGACCGTTAAGCAAGGATCTATAAAAGACGCGAGTGGACAAGAGAATGAAAACTATTTCGTCGAACGATCGGAATCTCGCTAGGGCAAGCGACCGTCTACATTCCGGCGAGAAGGAGGGGTCATGCGCCATCTTACGAAGGCCATACTTCTTGTCGCTGTAGTGCTCGCATTGCAAGGCTGCTCGACCACTGTCGAACCCGGTCAACGGGGATTGCGTTGGTACCCCTTGACCGAAGGTCTGGCCCCCGAAACACTCAAAAGCGGGTCGTATTGGCGGGCACCATGGAACCAAATCAACCTGTACAACGTGCGATGGCGCAGATATATCGAAACAGTCGATGTCCTAAGCTCAGACAACCTGCCGATCACCCTCAAGACCGTCGTTCTCATGAGACCGATTCCAGAAGAGTTGTATTTCCTGGTCAAGGAGATCGGACCGGATTTCTATCCTCGCGTCGCCAAACGGGAGCTGCTGACCGCCATCCGAAGCGTCGTCTCCCACTATCCCATGGCCACTATCCTGGAGCACAGTTCTGAAATCGCCGGCGAGGTGGAGGCCGTGGTGGTGGAAAAACTTAAAGACCGTCATGTCCAAGTGGGGAGCGTCACCATGGGTGACATCGAATTGGCCAAGGTTGTGTTGGACTCCGTTCCACGCAAGCAAGGGAAGGAACAGGAAAGGGAACAATAAGAATTCAAGCCCATGTCTTTGTCACATGAGGACCGACGTGCCCGGCAGTGAAAATCAGGCATGCGCTCAGGTCTCCAATGGAATTTATTCAAGCGTGCGAAACAAGAATTCATTCTCTACTTCGGTTGACTCCAGAAAGGAGATGCACCATGCGTACGATAGGCCTGTTCGCGATGGGTGTCTTATTGGCGGCCTGCACGACCACACCGATGTTTCCTCCGGAGATCATGAAAGACGTCGAAAAGGAGACCTTTGATTTCAAAGCCTGGCAAGAGCAGGCGTATCAACCTTCCAGCGCCCATTTCGTCCCTCACAAAGTGGAACTGGGAGGACGGATCATCAAATTGATTCGGAAATCAGAAGGCGTTGTGATTCTTGCGGAAAAGCAGCCCATCGAGAAATATCCAGGGTATGGGCCAAGGAGCGTCGAGCAGGAAGTCCCACTCATGTTCGCCATCCGCTACCATGGTTTTCCGGAATCGGACATGTTGCAGGTCGGTAATCACCTCGCCGTTGTCGGGGTGACGGATGGCGCCGGCACGAACGTTATCGACTGGACTTCGACAACCCTGCCGCAGCTTGTGGCGCAATGTCTTCACATCTGGAATACCAGGGGGTTGAAGACCGTCGACGATTTTCCCTATGAAGGGGCGATGGGATATTACCCTGCGGAAGAGCGAACATTCTGTATTGCAGAACACGAGGAAAAGTCATTGTCCGCCAGTGGCTCTACGGGTTCGTGAAGCGGAGAGTGGACAATCAGTCCAGAAGTGAACGACGAAGGTCAACGGAACCGGGTATGGGAAAAGGGTGCTAATCGTGGAGCACGACGAAGGCGAGCGGTACGTGTTGAGTCTGCTGCCGGTTGGGGACGGCGGTGCAAAGCCCGCTCATTCCAACTGCTCCAACCCAGGGCGACCAGCTCACGTCGCTACCGTGAAAAAGATAGAGACGCCGCTATTACCGGCGCGATAGTCCTTCATGTTGTGTTCTCCAACAGCAATTTCAGTTCATCACTAAGGCATTTAGTCCCTCATTGCCGGTAGAGGCATAAGTAGACCTGTCAAAAGATGGGGGAGGGTGCCACCACAAAACACATCTATAAGCCCGCTTTTTCCATGCTGTTCATCACACGCTCGTCCCTCCTCTGTGTCTTTATGACATAGAGCCGTCAGACTGTCACCAGGTCATGTTGGATATCACTGCCGAATCACATCCTGCCACGAAGGAAATTACTGGTAAACCCTCACCGGTACTAAGCGCAATGTTTTCTCTCTAATGGCATCGCATTTGCTGTTAGTTCATTGTGACCGACGTAACCAGGTATCGCCGGCTGAGAGCCTACGTCGGTGGGCGGCAAATCCGAAACAAGAGGGCACCATGCGACAAGAAGACCCCAGCGATTTTACAAAGGGATGGGACAATGAAAACCATCCCTTCGAGCGGCAATCCAACATGGAATCGGCGGAATACGTTTTTATGCCGGAGCAAGGGATGTGGCACGGTTATTTGAAAGGTTGCCCAAACTTCGAGGCCTATGGCGAGTCGTTCGAAGCACTGCAGCTGAAGCTCAACCGACTCCATCCGGATCCGACCGGCTCAATCTCCCCTTCAACCTGTTCCGACACGGCATTGCTTTGCTGGGATTGGCAACGACGAATTTCTCGAATTCCGTGATGAGGGGTAAAGACTATGTCAGATGGTAGTTCCTCCAAGAGGCAGGTCGCGGTTGGGCGGAAAAATCGGCAGATCGAGGAGAATACCAAAAAGTTATGCGAGCTTGTCGCGGATCTCCCATTCCGCAGGATGATCCTGCAAGAAATATGGGAGAGGCAACAGCGGGAGGTTCGGTCTAAACGGTACCCCTCGTCGGATGAGAAGCGCGCCTACCCGCGATGATACGCATTCCGGGCGGTAGCGGAACTCGCCGGTCGGGATGATGGGATTCTGGTCTCTTGGCATTGGGACCATCACCGAGGGAAAGCAATATGAGATGCGGACGTTGTAGGGGGCTCATGGTCTTTGAGCCGATCCCCGATGCGACGAGATCAGATATTTCCAATGAGCCAAAAGTCACACGATGTCTCAACTGCGGAAATATGGAAGATACCGTGATTTTTACCAATCGTCTTGCGCCGATATCGCTACATGAAGCGACGCGTCACAACATTGAGCGAAGGAGGTCGACATGACAGGGTATGGAAAAAGAGTGCTGATCGTGGAGCATGACGAAGGCGAGCGGTACGTGTTGAGTCTGCTGTTGGAGAATGAGGGATATATCGTTCACATGGTGTCGGAGGAAGGCCTAGCATTGGAAGAAATGAAACGTCGGCGGTTCGATGTGGTGATTAGTGCTCATCATCTGCCCCAAATCAATGGATTTCGCCTCGTCTTGCTGATGCGGCTTCTCTGGCCGGACACACCCATAATCCTCTTATCGGAGGACGATACAAGTCGGCCGGAAACGGCCGAGCAAGGAGAGGCGTACGGCAACCTTCACAAGCCTTACGATTTCCGTGAACTGCTGGAGTTGATGAAAGACGCCGTTCAATTCACTCGTGTACATCGATCACAACCATCGCAATCTCTCATGCTGCGAGGTCAGTCGTCTTGAGGAACACGGCGCAATTCATGAACGTCTTAAGCGGACCCCGCTCAAACGATCCGGGAGATACACCCGTACTATCTCTGTTCAATGATCATGGACCGCTGACCAGCCATGGTTCGTGAGGCGTACGACTTTGATTTGCTCTGTATTGGAAGCGGGCCGGCCGGCCAGCGGGCCGCCATCCAAGCCGCGAAACTGGGAAAGAAAGTCGCGCTCGTCGAGCGCCGAAGAATCTTGGGCGGTGTTTGCGTGGAGACCGGCACGATACCCAGTAAAACATTTCGCGAAGCGGTTCTCTCCTTTAATTCAGTAGCCCGTCATTTCGACCAACATATGGGCAATCGTTATCAAAGTCGTGCGACGGCGGGACAACTCCTCGCCCGAGTCGAAGACGTGGTACGACGCGAAGTGGATGTCGTCGTCGATCAATTGCGTCGGAACGACGTGGCCTTATTTCACGGAGACGCCGCGTTCCATGGTCCCCATACCGTGACCATCACTGCGGAAGACGGCGCCCGTTCAATCACTGCCGCCAATATTCTGATCGCAGTCGGTACCGTGCCCGCGTCGGCAGACGGCGTAAAGTTCAACGGAGAAACCATCCTCAGCAGCGACGACGTACTCCGCATGAAACAGCTTCCCCGACATATGGTTGTGGTGGGAGGCGGCATCATCGGCGTCGAATACGCTTCCATGTTCGCGGCCTTGAACATCCATGTCACGGTTATAGACAAACGCACCAGGCTTATGGAGTTTCTGGATTCAGAAATTGTGGAAGAACTCATTCATCAAATGCGAAACCGTCATGTGACGTTCCGGCTCGGCGAGGCCGTAGAACATGTAGACCTGATTGAGGGGAGTCCCTCCCGCGTGGTCCTGACCCTGGAGTCAGGGAAGCGGATCGTCTCAGAGTCGGTCTTGTATGCCGCAGGCCGAATGGGAGCCACGAATAGTTTAAACCTGGCGATCGCAGGCCTAACGGCCGGCAAACGAGGCCACTTAAAGGTCGATTCGCAGCTCCGTACAGAGGTGCCGCACATCTTCGCTGCGGGCGATGTCATCGGCCATCCCAGCCTCGCGTCGACCTCTGCCTTACAAGGTCGACATGTCGCTTGTCACGCCTTCGGAATAGAAGTCGACTCTGCATCGGAACACTTTCCGATCGGTATATACGCCATCCCGGAAATCTCGATGGTGGGACCGCCGGAACATGACTTAACAGGAGCACGAATTCCGTATGAAACGGGTGTCGCGCGCTATCGCGAGATTGCCCGTGGTCAAATTCTTGGCGACGACAGCGGACTCGTGAAATTACTCTTTCACAGGGAAGATCGGCGGTTGCTG
>JAHBWU010000047.1 GCA_019636835.1 Nitrospira sp. | reverse complement strand
AACATAGTTAGGCGTCACAACAACCGAGGTCGTCCCGTCCATGTCTCAAGCCCTACTACTTCGGTTGCAGCGCATCTATGCTGCGCTTGGAGAAGCCAAATCCGCTGACCTGAGCTCTGTCCAGGCATTCTTCGTGCTGACCGAGCGCTCACAGTCCTTCTTCGTTGACTTCTCGCAGGGTCGGTCCGCAGCAGAGCTCGAGAACGTGGCGTTCGCGCTCATCGCCAATATTGCATCGATCAAGGATCACTTGAAGACCTGGTGCACCGCGAACGGCAGCACGTTCGGCGGTGATCAACTGATCAACTCCGATCAGAACGTGGCCTTAGTTCATGACCTGTGGAACACAGACAAGCACGCCGGCTTGAATCAACCACCACGTTCTGGCCATAGGCCTTCGCTTCAAGGCCTGAGGCAGGCGCTGCAGATCTCCACTGGCTCAGAACCGGGTTCGGTTGCGGGGGTTCAGTTCAACATGGCAACTGGCCAGCCGGAGTTCATTCTGACTGGTGGTGCTTCGAGGCATCTTGTGATTGACGCCCAGGTTGTGAATGAGAACGGTCAATCTCTTGGCACCTTGCTAGGCATCTGCGAAGCGGCTATTGATGCATGGGAGAAAGAACTCGCTCGCAGTGGGGTAAAGCTCCATTAAGTGGCGCTAAAGTTCAGCCTGACGCCTAACCCATCCATCGAGCAGATGTTAAGACAATAACATTACAACGCATGTCAATTGATTGGCGCATACAAGCAGCTACCACTGTGGCGCACGACGTACCAGCGGCATATCCCGGTGGGCCATCCCATCGAGCGGGATCGAAATTGGTGCTAACCTCGATTGTCCACACTCCCGCCGGACCTACGGCATTCCTGGCTCCAAGCGCTGTTGCTATTGCACTCAGCATAGCGGCCAAGACTTCTCAGCAGGCGGACCTGATGCGCGCCAGTTTCGTCACGACTCCGATCCCTAGCCCAGATGGAACGATTCAATTGTTGTCGAGCAAAGCGACACACGAGCTGTTCGACTATTTCGAGCGTTGCTTCGCAGCGACCATCTTTGCGTTTCAAGCCATCGAAGCCTATTGCAACTTCAAGATTGCATACACTCTCCAAGGGCAGATGAGAGTGAGGCGACGAAAGAGCGAAGAACTTATGGGGCGCGAGCAAATCGAGCGTCTCCCAACGGACGAGAAGATTGATCTGGTTTTGCCAAAGCTGCTGAAGCGCGCATCTCCGAAGGGCACGGTCACTTGGGAGAAATTTCGTGAGCTTGAATCGGTGCGGGATGCGACTGTACATTTGAAGTCGCACCACCAATGGGGATCGTCGCAGAGTTTTGATGATTCGCCATACGCAGTGTATTTGCGAGAGTCACCTACAACCCTCGTGGTAAGGGCCGTCGATGTGATCCGCTACTTTTCGGGACCGCATGAGATGGAGTGGCTCGATGGTGCGAGCGCAATTCTCAGCGGCCAGAATCCAAATGCGAAGCCCTAACCAAAGCACTCCAGCGAACGCAGGGATTTCGCCTCGGTTTCATGTCGAACACTCTTGGCCCGGCATCGCTGAGTTCTATCATTCGGGCTATTCAAAAGGTGCTTGTATGCAACACGTTTTAATCATTCATGAGGTCGAAGCGTATCCGGCATGGAAGGAAATTTTTGACCAAGCGGCTGACATTAGAAAACGGGCCGGAGAAATCAGCTACCAGTTGCTGCGCTATGACAACGATGCCAATAAGGTCGTTCACTTCTCAGAGTGGTCCTCGCTGGACAAGGCCCGGCGTTTCTTCGAGTCTCCTGAACTGGTAGAAATCCGGAGAAAGGCTGGCGTCAAAGCGCCCGACTTCATTTACCTGCAAGAGATAGAGCGTGGTGTGCTATAGCCCTAACCTCGCGTTCGAGAGGGACGCCGCAACAGCGCGGCGCCGTTAGGCATGGGAATGTACCTCGCTCCCGACGACGCGCAGCGGTTCATCCAAGGCTACAAGCTTCTGATGCTTGAGGTATTAGGTGAACAGGAAGATCGCATCACCGGCAGCCTCGTTCCGTTGCTTGCGAAGGCGCGTGCGCAGCTTGCTGGTGAGTCGGCCTTGCTGCGTAAGTCGATTGCGCAGCTTGAAGCACGAAGCGCCAGGTTGGATCGCGAGGTCGTCATGGCTCTCGAAGGACTCGAAGTACGGCGGTGGGTCTATCTTCGCGATACCAAACTTCATTCGATCATTATTGATTCGTCCGCTGATCGTGCATTCGGGGTGATCGGGCTTACACAGGGAATCCGAGATATTGTCGGGGGCACCGGGCTCCTTATGGAGGCAGGTTTGGTTCGCTACCGAGGGCGATATGTGTGTGATGGCGTAATTTCGCAAACGGCGTGGCTTGGACCAGGATACAGAAGGAGTTGGAACGAGAAATTCAAGGCGCTCAAGGCATCAGGCCAATTTCATGTGAAAGCCGATGTCTAACAGGGCTGTCAACCGGACGTTCGCAAGACATGCTTGCGATACGCACTGTCGTTGCGCTCCTACGCCAGCCGGTTACGGACAGCGTCAATGCGGCAGGGGCGAGGACGGCTTTCTGATAGTGCGATCTCAGCGCCGAACTTCCGTACTTGGCCGGGAGCGGGCTTATGATGCCGGAGTTCATCCGGCATTGTTGCCTGATGAAGCCAGGATTAATAGAAACGAGGCGACTACCCTTTGGGTTTCTCAGCTGCCGAGGCCAGAATGGGATGAAACATCGGATCGGCATCGAGTACGGCCTTCAGCAATTCGCTGTGGAGGAAATAGCGCCAGACTTCGTCGTCTTTTCCAGGCATTTCGTCAAACCAATGTTTCGCCTCGGTCAGATGTCGGAGCATCTCGTTTTTATCCCCGTAGTCGGGCATGAAAATCATGCTGTATGCCATGGTGTATTCCGCGAGAAACTTGTCGATCGGCAGCTCGGCGATGGCCGATGAGGCGCGGGCATCCTCGTAGGCTCGGATACTGTTCGGGTCGTGCAGCCTCCTATTCCAAGCCACCTTGTTGATACGTGACCAGGCCAGCTGCACCAGCGCCTCGGCTCTGGGCGTCGGGCGATCGGCCGGAATGTCTTTGACCAACGCTTCGAACGTCTCGATCATCGGAAGCTGATCATTGTTCCAGCGATAGGCCATGCCGAGCCTGAAGCGCGTATCCAACTGTTCAGGATGGATTTTCGCCAGGGTCTCCAGTGCGGGCAACAGTCGGTACAGGAAGTCGGCCGGTGTCGGCTGCGAGAAGCCTCCCATCTCCATTGCGTTCGCGAGGTCGAGGCGACCGGCGGCTGCATAGATGTTCCAATAGAACTCGTTGATGGTCAGCGATAACGCCGGATCCTTGACGTTCAGCTTGTGGTTCTGGGCGGCTTCCCGAAGCAAGACGGCATGGAGATTCTTAGTCAACAGCGTGAGCGCGTCGACCTGATGCGGGTCGATGATCAAGATCCGATTGAGCATGGCGACGCGATCGCTCAATTCGGGAAATGCAGCGGCTCGTGCTGCTGCCGCGGTCAAGGTTCCCGGTTGATCGTCGGGACCCCACCAGACAAGCGAGTCAGGATGCACCCGGCTCGTCTCGGTTGTGAACGGAATTCTGTCCGCTACCATTCCCGGCGCGTCGGGTGTGGTCCTCACGGGCAGATGAGAGACGGCCGAGTCTTGAGGAAAGCCGTATTTTCTGAGCCCGGTGAAGACCACCCATTGCGTCGTGATGGATTTTATGGCGCGCCGCTGTCGTTTGATCGTATTCGTCCATCGGACGGTGTCGGGTCCGTACGTCACCGGCGATGTGAGCGGGTCGTGGTAATGGACGGTCAAGTCAACCAGCGTGGTCGGAACGCCGATGATTTTCTCCTTCGGTCTCAATCGGAAGGAACCGTTCGGAATCGAACGGCTGTTTGTCACCGCGAGATGAAGGCCGGTTCCGGGCGGCGACATTCCGAGGACATCCATGACGAAGGCGGAGGCCTGAGTGCGGGAGAGATCGTCTCCATAAAATGCAAGGGAACCTTTGTTGGGCCAGAGGACATTCATCCCGATATCTGAACGTTTCAAGACCGAGGCATGGCCGGCAGTCAGTTCCTGCCAACAATCCTCATACGAGGCCTCGGTCGTCGGAGGATTCTTATGGTTGGCCGACAGCACCGTCAGAAGCTTGTACTGGCATGCGAAGTCCAGTTGCCCGGTCGCGAGCTTGTCGCCTTTGGCGATGGCGTCGGCATATCGAAGGGCTGTGTCGATGGCCGCCTTGTGGATGACCTTGTTTTCCGTCGTTTTCTGAGAAGACTTGGACGCCGCCGTCACAACGTCGGGCAAGGTCGCCTCAAAGGCCGTCAGCAGACCCGAGAGGAGTAGAATTCCATGAAAGAGGTTCTTATTCATGATGAAAAAGACTCACTGTATTGTGGGTTATTCAGATTAGGCGGATTTCAGAATCTTCGCACGCATCAACGCACGGTCGGCTGTCGATAACGTCGGTGCCGGGCTGTGGCGACAGAGCGACACGGTCTGGCGCAACGACGCCACGAAGGTTTCACAATTTGGACAAGCGCCCAGATGCCGACGAATTTCTTGGCAAATACTCGTGGAAAGTTCGTCGTCGATATAAGCGGACAACCGGCGAAGGATGCGCAGGCACCGGCTTTTCCCATGAGCATGTTGGTGCCGAGTCGTTGAAGAATGCTGTCGCCGCCTGGAAGCGCTACGTTTTACCATGTGGATCAGTCCCTTCGCCACCCAAGTGAATCGTGGTCGCTGGGCGCCTCGCCCAGGCCTCTCGCACTGAGTTCACGGCGCACAAACAGTCGGGCCCGGTGCAAGCGCGATTTCACCGCTCGTTCGTTCAAGCCCATGATGGCTCCGACCTCCTTGGCGCTTAACCCTTCCATGTCACGAAGCACCAAGACCATTTTATACTTCTTCGGTAATCGGTTGATCGCGGCGTCGAGCGCTTCCCGCAATTGCTTATTTTGGAGCGCGACCTCGGGGCTGCGTCCATCGATCGGAATCTGCAAGCGGAATTCACCGTCGGACGTGGGGATGAATTCGTCGAGGGACAACTCTCGTTCCGGGGCTCCTTTCCGTCTGCGCCGCATGCGCAGGCATGCCCGCGAGGCGATGGTGTAGAGCCACGTCGAAATCTGGGCGTCACCTCGAAATTTGTCGAAGCCCCGATATGCATTCAAAAAGGTTTCCTGCACCAAATCTTTTGCAGTCTCCGGTTCGCCGCACAAACGATGAGCGAACCGATACATGAGGTCCACGTAGTCCTTGTAAATAGTATCAAAATTCTTAACGGATTGGGGATCGCTCGAAGGCGAGGCCTGCGAGCGACGAATGGTGGGAGAGGCGCTCATACGCAGCGCAGTCTACGAGGGGATTGAAAAGAGAGTCAAGCCGAAGGCGGGGTTCCTACTTCATGCGATGGAATTCGACGACGTCGCCTTGCCCATCGAGTTCCAGCGTAATAGGGGTCCCTTCCCTGGCCCCGTTCAGCGAGGATCTGCCAAGGTCTGCCGGGTAGGTCTGTTCCCCCTCCGGGGTCCAGAGCCTGACGCTGGCTCGATCCGGAGCGGCAAATTCCAACGGGCCTGTGACGAAACGCCGGATAAGAGCAGAATCGGCGGAAGCGGAGAGATCCGCTACGACGTGGTGGTCATGCATGTGCAAGGTCAAGATCTGCCCGACCTTGGCATTTTTGATTCCGATCTTGGCGTTGACGTTGACGATGCCGATGGGAGTCCGAAAGAAAATGAAATTGGACTTCAGTTTTGAGATGGTTCCGGTCAGCAACACGTGCGCCTTGGACCCATTGGTGGCCACCTGGCCGATCTGAAGGTCGAACTGGAGGTCGTGCACGCCGATGACGCTGTCCCGTCCGTCAACTTCGACCGTCACCGACTCGCCGTTTTTGCGGGAGGCGAGCGCCCGCTCATGCGCGCCCATGTGGAAGGCTTTCTCACCATCCGGCGTCCAGCGTATCAACTGTGTGTCGTCTGCGCTGTCTCGCTTGAACGGTCCGGTCAGATAGCGATGGACGAGCGCTCCATCGGTTCGCTTCACGACATCGACCACAACGTGGTCTTCGTGGATCCAAAAGGACACTTCTTGCGAGGCGGGGAGAGCTTTAAGTGTGGTCTTTGAGCTGAGCGATAGGAGCCCAACCGGTGTTTTCAGAAAGACGATCCCCGGCTTGGCCCGCCAGACACGGCCCGTCAGCATGATGGAGGGGTTTGCCTCACTGAGCGCTGGACGATCGGTTTCTTGATCGGTTTCCTGTAGAGCAGTCGGCGGACTGTCGGTCGGTGGCTGAACGGTTGGAGAATTGTCGGGTGACTGAGCAGGCGGACTCTCGCTGGTCTCAGGTTGGCCGGCTGCGGGGATTTCATCCTGGGGACGAGCTGGTGCAGCCTCATCGGCCTCGGATTGAGTCGGTACTGTATCATCAGTCTGGGGTTGTGTCGGTGCAGGGGCGTTGACCAAAGATTCCGAGGATTGCCCGGGTGCTGCTTGATCAGTCTGGGGTTGCAAAGCTGTAGAGGTATCGAGCTGAGCTTCCAAGGGAGTAGGATCGGAGGGCGGTGTCTGGGCCTTTTCTCCGTCCGCGAGACTTGCTGTGGCGCACCCAGCATTGACTGTTCCGAGGAGAAGCAATGCGTGCAAGAACCGTCTGGTGTATGAAAACCGATCCATAAGACGCGAATGTGTTCAGTATAGAAGTGGTGAATTTTTCGTTCTGACTAAACGAAAGCCCCTTTGAGCTTGAAAGTTATGGTGCTGCGATCAAACACTGACCATCTATGCGAATAACATGGGCTCAGAATCGGAGTCAACTCCAAAGCAGGTTGCCGATTAGAGCGGTAGGCCTTATTCGGCTATGTCCAACGGACAGGAGGACTCAAGGATGCAGACGAATGATGCCGAGGTCGTCCGAGTGCATGATCTCACACACGATGTCCGTGAGCTCGACTTGCGAATGATCTCGCCTGCGACACTGGACTTCCAGCCGGGGCAATTCATTTCTTTTGAGATTCCCGTCGAAGGGAGGCCGCATCCGATGACACGTGCCTATTCGATTGCCTCGCCGCCCAGTCAACGGAGCGTCCGGACATTGGTCTTCAACCGCGTGGATCACGGACCGGGGTCGACATTTCTCTTTGGTCTCAAACCCGGCGATCAGGTCCATTTCAAGGGGCCGGCGGGAAGCTTTCGTCTGCGCGACGATGCGCCACGCAATCTCCTGTTTGTCGCGACCGGCACGGGGATTGCTCCAATCCGGTCTATGCTCCATACCCTGTTACCCAAAGCCACCTCACAGGTCGTGTCCTTGCTCTGGGGTCTCCGGGCCCAGCGGGATCTGTACTATCAGGAAGAGCTGCACGAACTGGCGGCCCGGCATCCCATGTTTCACTGGACCATCACATTGTCTCGCCCGGATCCGGGATGGACCGGTCCGACCGGTCGCGTCACCGCTCTGGTGCAGGAGCGCGTCAAGACGGTGGACAACCTCGCCGTGTATCTCTGCGGAAATAGCGGTATGATTAAGGACGTGACCGACTTTCTCCGCTCGAAATGCCTCTGCCCGATCTATCGCGAGAAGTGGTACGACGAAGAGCATGGAGAGGAATGACATTGTTGTTCATGAGCCGGCCAGGATTTCGTGGACAGTAGGTTAAGACCTGCCGGGAGAACGCGTGCACCTAGTCCATCAAGGCAATGGTTCTGACACCTTTCTCTCCCGCGGACGACCACGCAAGTCTTTCAAAAAGTAACCTGTCCATTTTTCATTTCTCAGCGCACATCTTCAGGTAACGGTGGGGAAGTTACCGGCAATGTCGAACAGATTCTCAGCAAACTGCATGAAGCCGAAGTCGCGCTAAATTCTTTGGAGAAATATCGCCATCATTGCTGCATCTTCCAGAAATTATGTGAGGAAGCGCACCTGTAACCGAGGCCATGGCCGGTCAAGGCTATAGAGAAGATCAAGGACCATAAACGGGTTCGTTACGTTCGCGCTTATCACGATTAAGATCGGCCTCTCTCTTCCATTTACCATCATAGTCGTCCAGGTGGAGTTCGTTCCAGCGTTTGATACCAGAGCCGGTACCCCCTACATAATCTCCTGTGCTGTCGCCTCCAGATAGCAGGTCCATTACAGTCACTCCAGCAGCACCTACCACAAATGCGGCACCCACTATGGCAGCCGCTTGGGCTAAACTTGTTGCAAGATCATTGGCTGCTAATCTGGATGACACGACTCTAAGATTGGCTCGTGCATTTTCATGTCCTTGGTCAGCAGCTCGGCGGAACCACAGTGCGGCTTGTTTATAGTCTTGCGGCATCCCTCGGCCATTGGCATACATCAAGCCGAGGTTGTTCTGAGCTGGAGCGAAACCCTGGTCAGCGGCCTTGCGGAACCACAGCGCGGCCTGCCCATAGTCTTGCAGCACGCCCTGGCCTTTGAAATACATGCTGCCCAGGTTATCCTGGGCAAAGTGAAAGCCCTGGTCAGCGGCTTTACGATACCATAGCGCGGCTTGCTCGTAGTCCTTCGGCACGCCTCGACCGTTGTCATAGAGGACGCCGAGGGCAGTCTGGGCTCGGGCGGAGCCTTGATCAGCGGCTTTACGATACCACAGCGCAGCTTGCCCATGATCTCGTGGCACACCCCGGCCATTGTCATACAGGGCGCCGAGGTTTTCCTGGGCAGATGCGAAGCCCTGGTCAGCAGCTTTACGCATCAACAGCGCGGCTTGCCCATGGTCTCGTGGCACGCCCAGGCCTTCATCATACAGGACGCCGAGGGTAGTCTGGCCTAGGGGGAAGCCCTGGTCAGCGGCTTTACGGTACCACAGCGCGGCTTGCCCATAGTCTTTCGGCACGCCTCGTCCCTTGGCATACATGCCGCCGAGGTTGACCTGGCCAGAGGGGAAGCCCTGGTCAGCGGCCTTACGGTACCACAGTACGGCTTGGCCAGGGTCTTGTGGCACACCTCGGCCTTCGTCATACAGAATGCCGAGGGTAGTCTGGGCTAGGGCATGTCCTTGGTCGGCAGCTTTTCGCAACCAGAGCGCAGCCTGCCCAGGGTCTCGTGACAGGCTTTGGCTGTTGTAATGCATCGCACCCAAATTGAACTGCGCGGCAGCATGACCCTGCTCCGCGGCCTTGCGGAACCATGCCACGGCTTCCTTCTCGTCCTTCGGCACGCCCATTCCATCCCGATACAGCAGACCCAGATTGTTCTGCGCCATGACATGGCCCTGCTCCGCCAAAGGGCGGATGAGTGACGCT
Source organism: Nitrospira sp. (assembly GCA_019636835.1). Classification (GTDB taxonomy): domain Bacteria; phylum Nitrospirota; class Nitrospiria; order Nitrospirales; family Nitrospiraceae; genus Nitrospira_D. Next base: position 20,396 of record JAHBWU010000047.1, on the reverse strand, counting down.
GCCCGGGCGTAGTCCCCGCTTGCATATGCCGATTGTGCTTCTTTTTCTTCACTGGGACCGGCACCCACGCCTGTGGCACATGCTACTACCAAGCAAATTGCTAACAGAATTCGCCGCATTATGCACCTTCCTCCCCAGAGCGCGTCAAATCCCTCGGCCTACCGGTTGAATGAATCTGCCGGTTAGTTTAATTCCACGGTCATACGTGTTGAACTATCATAAACGATTTGATAGCGTACTCCACCGTAGGGTATAATTCCAAATCTGGTTATAACGGGCACTGCCTTCGCCATTTCTTGCATGAAACCAGCTATTGCAGTCTTCCCGACCTTGTCGAGCGTGTTGTCCTCCCATCTAATGTCACCATATGGCCCCTCAATGTAACGTCCGTCTGGGACCAACTCCGCATCAACCTTAGGATCGATTCTTTTCGAGAAAAAGTTACAAGCGAATGGTTTATCCATCGAGACAACATCCTCTGGTTCTATCGCAATAAGCCGTAAATTCGTTGCATTTACCCGAATATCAGTTGTCATCCCCAACAAAAGCTCCGCGCCTTTCGCACTTTGTTGTGACCGCTTCATTACTGCGTCGGCAAAATTTTTGATGGGTGATGAGGTGCAGACATGCAAGGCTTTTTTTCTGGTTTCTCCAGCTAAACGATACAATTGCTGTGCCTTCTCCAGATTCTTTTGTGTGCCCAGTCCGTTTTCGTAAAGGCGTGCCAATTTCTCCTGTATCCTCACATCGTTAAGCCCTTCTGCTTGAGCAGAATAGTATTGAAACGCGTGTTGATAATTTTGTGCATCCGTTTTTCCTAGGTCCTCATATAGCGTGGCAATATGGTAGGGCGCATCTAAATTACCTTCACGCTCGGAGATTCGAAGCCAATATATTCTCGCAGTAGGGGTTCGAGCCGAATAGTAAGTACGCATGTCGTAATTGTGGGTTCGGTGAAAGGCTCTGCCCCAGGCTAGTTGGCCTGTAACAGGTGGCAATTCGGCCGTGGTCGTGCCGCTTTTACTGATCATTTCGATTTCATTACATTCCTTATAAGCATCGCTTTCAAATGAGCCTACCCATCCTTGCCCCTTTGAGTCGCGGGCAATGTCGATGTTCAATGTAACAGTTGGAACTGGAGACAGATCATCTTTTGGTATAGCCGGCACCCCATATGTTTTCTCGAACTGAGTTACGTACTCTTTGTTATTCTTAAGTGCCTCAAAGGCTCTTTGACCATTTTCTTTTCCAAACAATAAACCTCTTCCATATTCAATTTCTGCAATTTCTTTCAGTGTTATTGGCTTTGCAGAATACAGAGACAAAAACGCGCCAATCTGGGAATACTCACCTCGTAAAAATATTTCGAGTCGCTTTCCCTGTTGATCAAAAGAACGAAACCATCCGTAGACTTTGTCAATCTTTAGAGGTGTCTCTTCATTCTTAGCTTGCTCTGTGATCTGAATTTCAACATTAATCTTTCCATTGCATACACTTCCGTTGTAACTGCCTTGCAAGGCGAATTTTACTGGGACTGGCTTTCCAGCTTGGATATCTGCTTGAAGTTTCGCCTTCTGTTCCTTTTCCTTTTTTTCCCATTCCGACTGGTAGGGAGTTGACAGTGGCTTTTGCCGATCCTGTTCAGGCTGCGATTGTTGTTCTTTGGCAATCTGTCGCATTTGCTCTTCTTGCTGTTTCTTCCACTCACGGGTCGCGGGATGCATAGTAAGTTCAACGCATCCCGACAATGCGGTTAACGCGCAGAGATAGAGTAAAGTTGCAGTGACAGCCCTACTGAGTCGATTCTTCACGATGCCCTCCAGTTAGGTGCGATGCCAGTAGAGTGCGGGAAGTGAGTCATCTTATATATAGGAATCAAAACGACAGCAAGATAGCAAAATCCTGTTGCTCTATGGAAGGCCCACAGGCATTTCGCTCGACATACCGACAGACCGTAAGGAAATGCTCATCCTGCTCCACGGCCAACGACTTGTAGCGCCCCTGATAGAGATGCCCGTGACCGACCGTGCGATGATGGGCGCGCCAGCGTTGCGTATGGGTCAATGTAAGCCACCCCATGAAGCGAGAGAGGTCACCATCATGCCGAGGCCAGAGCACCAGATGCCAGTGATTGGACATCATGCAGTAGGCCGGCAGCCGCATCGATATTCGTAGACAGGCCTCGCCGATCACCCGCTCAAATGCGACCTAATTGCCATCAGTTTGAAGAGCGGCGCGCACCGATTTACCCGATTCAAGACGTGATACACAAACCCACCGGGAGCGACGCGAGGAGGACGGCCCACACACGTGCACCTAGTCCATTAAGGCAATAGTTCCTGATACCGTTCTCTCCGCTAGAGGCAGGTAGCACGGTCAAGGTCAATGACGTACAGAATGGTCGGTTCCTGCACGGACGAGTCCTGCGTTGTTGCGAGGGAAGACTGAACGGCAGGGAGCTTCGAAGAGGGAATGCCTACTTCTTCCTCACCATCGAGCGGAGCGGTGTGCCGGCTCGTTGGCCTCAGAGGTGGAGTCAGAGTAAGTAGGAGTGTCGCAATCTGGCAACGTGCATCGTGATGTGCCTCTTCAGCATGGCATTTCTGGTCCTGTCTCATCAATTCTCCTGCTTCATATTGTTGGATTCCAGAAGGCTCTCTGCTACACTCTCCCTCTATGGGACAGCCATTGACCATCGACTTGCCGGATGAACTGTTGCAGGTGTTAGGCACGGCAGAGGAGGCGCGCCAGGAAGCGAAGACCGCCTTGATTCTTGATCTCGTCCGACGGGGCAAAGTCTCGCGGACTCGAGCCGCAGAATTTCTTCAAATCTCGATCTGGGATTTGCCGGCCTTATTGGCGCAATATCAGATTCCTTGGTTCGACTATTCCTCTGAGGCCTTGCGCGAGGATCTCAAGACCTTGGCTTCCCTTCCGCCGCGTTCCTCCCAGTGATTCTCGTCCTTGACGCCAGTCCGCTCATCACTTTGGCCCGCATCGGTTCGCTTGAGTTGTTGCATCGTTTAGCAAGTCAGGTTCTCGTGCCTGAGGCGGTCTATCACGAATGTGTGACTCGGGCACAGGGCAGACCCGGCGGCATTGAGCTGGCTCAAGCCGACTGGATGATCCGCAAACAGGTGAAGAACCAGGCCAAGGTCATGCAACTGCAAGCCCGCGTCGGTCGTGGAGAGGCGGAGGCGATCGCGCTTGCACAAGAAATCCACGCCGATGCGGTAGTCTTGGATGATGCCACGGCCAGGCAGATGGCTGAAGGAGAAGGATGCCGCGTTGTTGGCCTACTCGGTCTGCTGTTGGAGGGAAAACGACGCGGACTCATTCCTGGGGTCCAACCGTTGCTCGATCATATACGAACTGCTGGATTCTTTGTCAGCGAGGGGCTCTATACAAATATTCTCCGACAAGCCGGCGAAGGTTCTCAGGACTAACAGGCTGCGGAAAACCCCTCCGTTCATCCTTCGAGGGCCTCAGGACGACCGGAGCGGTCATTGAATTTGCTGAGATTTTTCGTTCGTACTGAGCATGTCGAAGCACGCAAATCGAGTTTTTCCGCAGCCTGCTGACCAGCGCCGGGTGCATGCTCGGATTCGAAGTGTCGGGCCATAGGCTTCCTACACATAGATCCGCTCATCTCCATGACAGATTTGGGATGCTTCGTAACCTTTCCCGGTCGAATACTCGAGAGCGCCGGTCCGTGATGGAACTTTCCTTAAATGCCCTACTTCTTCCTGACCATGAGGCGGAGCGGTGTACCGGTGAATTGGTAGGTCTCGCGCAGTTGATTCTCCAAGTATCTCAGGTATGAAGGTGTCAGGTCTTCCGGGTGGCCGACGAAGAGCGCGAAGACCGGCGGTTTGGTCGTCACCTGCGTGATAAAGGCAGACTTCGTCACGGCTGTCGGCTTATGTTTGCGAGCCGGTAACGGATGAGTAACGAGAATCTTCTGCAGCCAGGTGTTCAGTGCGCCGGTGGGGACCCGCTTGGTAAACATGCCATGCACGTCTTTGAGCAGAGGAAACAAGCGACGGACGGAGTCTGGCTTGAGGGCTGACCCGTAGAAGACCGGGGCCCAGGCGAGAAAGGGAAACCGGCGGCGGAATTCGAGCTCGTAGTCTTGCCGAGCCGTCGCGTCTCCCGCCCGCAAATCCCATTTATTCACCAAGAGAATGCAGGCCCGCCCTTGCTTCAGAATTGCCCCGGCAATCTTGGTGTCTTGTTCCGTGACCCCTTCCAGACCATCGAGTATGAGGACAGCGATGTCGGACCGACCGATGGCACGAAGCGATCGGAGTACGCTGTAGCCTTCTATCCCACGATCAATCTTGCCACGCCGCCTGATGCCGGCCGTGTCTGTGAACACATAAGATTGATCTTGGTGCGTGACGAGTGAGTCGATGGGATCACGTGTCGTTCCCGGAACATCGCTGACCACGACCCGTTCCTCTCCAAGCAGCGCGTTCACGAGGGTGGATTTGCCGACGTTCGGGCGTCCCACGACGGCAACGCGAGGGACTTGTTGTAGCTCGTCGGACTCGTCAGCAGACGGAAGGAGCGGGTACATGGCGTCCAACAACTCAGCGACACCGAGGCCATGCTCGGCAGATACGGGATACAGCTGATCGGTACCTAATCGGTAGAAGTCGGCGAGTAAGGGCTCGGATTTCGGCGTATCGATCTTATTGATCGCGTAGAACAGCGGCTTGGTCACGCCGCGCAAGAGCTTGACGACCTCATGATCCGGCGGCGTCAATCCTGAACGACCATCCAAGAGCACGATGAGGATATCCGCTTCGGCAATCGCCAGTTCCGACTGTCGTCGGATTAAGGTCAACATGCTGTCGGATGACGATAGATCCAGTCCCCCCGTGTCGACCAGCCGAAACTTTCGATTGCGGTAGGTGGCATCGGCATAGTTGCGGTCACGAGTCACGCCGGGGAGGTCGTCTACAATGGCGATCTTCGCGCCTAAGATCTTGTTAAACAGCGTCGACTTTCCCACGTTGGGCCGACCGATGATGGCCACAAGAGGTGGTGATCCGCCTTCTGGTGAGAGCAAAGGTAGCGTCGGTTCTTGGTTGGGAGCAGATTTCTGGCGCGGCATGATGTGTCGGACCGTAGCACAGGGTTTTTCCCAAAGACAACACGAGGATGTTGCAAAACTCCTCCAGCTGCGTTCTCGCTTCACTTAAGGTCTCAACGTACCAACCGCGTACGCCTCGACCTTTCGCTCGCTGCGGCCTTGCTGGAAGCAGCTTTTCAGCATCCTCAGCCAGCCTCGTCTTCTCGTCAGCCGTTCGGCTATACTCTGCTCCGTGATTCAGGACTCAGGACTCAACACTCAGCACTTCCCCGACTGGTCTCAAATTGACGATGTGCTGCTCGATATGGACGGTACGTTGCTCGATCGGCATTTCGATAACTTCTTTTTCGAGGAGGAGTTGCCGCGTCGGTATGCGGCGCTGCATGCACTCCCGTTTGAGGAAGCTCGCGATCGCCTGATGGCGATGTATCGATTGGTCGAAGGTGAGTTGGCTTGGACGGATCTGGATTACTGGACGAGGCGGGTCGGCATCGATGTGGTGGCGATGCACAAGGAACTCGATCACATGATCGGCTTTCTACCCGGCGCTGAGGAATTCTTACGCCGGCTTCGGCAACTCGGGAAGCGTGTGATCATCGTGACCAATGCCCATTCTACGGGTGTGGCGGTCAAAGTCGCCAAGACCGGTCTGGATCAGTACGTCAACCGGATCGTGGATGCCTTTGAGGTCGGCTATCTCAAGATGCGACCGGAGTATTGGCCGAACTGTCAGCGCTTGCTGGGTTTCGATCCGTCGCGATCCCTGTTCATGGATGACGATGAAGGATGTCTGATGGCCGCGAAAGAGTTCGGGGTGGCCCACCTGGTTCACAGCGCCAAGTCGAGTTCGCAATTACCGCCGTCTCCGCTCTCCCAGTTTCTCTCCATTGTCGGATTTGCACCGCTTCTCAATGGCCGGTCACCCTAAAGCATTTCCCGTTCACACCGAATACCCTGAGTTTTTGATGTAAGCGAGACATTTCTCTGGCGAGAAGGCACGAAGGGCTTTTTTGATGGCCCTGCGGACGGTGCGTTCGGTTCTGGCGGCGAGGAGGTGCAGGATATTTTTGAGCTTGGCGAAGGCCTGTTCGATGGGGTTGAGGTCTGGGGAGTATTTGGGCAGGAAGACGAGCCTTGCGCCCGCCGCCTTGATGGCCTCGCGCACGCCCGGCACCTTGTGGACGGGCAGGTTGTCCATGAGGACGATGTCACCCTTTTTCAGTGTCGGTGCCAGAACCTTCTCCACGTAAATCAGGAACAGCGTCCCGTTCATCGCGCCATCGACAGTGAAGGGCGCGGTCAGTCCCGTGGCCCGCAGCGAGGCAATGAACGTGAAAGACTGCCAGCCCCCGAGCGGCTCTTTGCAGACGAGCCTATCGCCTTTCGGGCAGCGGCCGCAGCGCCGTGCCATGTGCGTGTTTACGCCGGTTTTATCGATGAACACGAGATTTGCGCCGGCGAGCAGGCATTGCCCTTCCTTCCGCAAGGAACGGTCGGTGGCGACGTCAGGCTTGTCTTGCTCGCTGGCCCGCACGGGTTTTTTATAGCCGAAGCCCAGATGGTTCAGGAAACGGTCGAGCACGGACTTGCTGACCTTGATCCCCGCCTTCGCAAGACCAGCCTTCAGCTCCATCAGCGTGGCGTCCGGAGGCTCTGCCACCAGCCCCCGAACGGCGTCTTCATGCGGGGCCAGCTTGAACTCCTTGATCTTGCCCTGCCTCTCCGGCTCGATGCTGCCTGTCTCGCGCCAGCGGCGCACCAGATGCACAACCGTCGACACGCCGACCTCGAATTTCTTCGCCGCCGCGTTCCGCGACATCCTACCGTCCACGGCCTTGACGATCCTTTTGCGTAAATCCATCAAAGTCGGTTGCGTCATAAGGGCTGGCCTCCTGCTCCAGCCCTTATCTTGAATCACATCCAAACGCGCTTGGGAATCCCTTTTGATTCTGTGGCCAGGAACTGCTCTAATATTATCCAGCAGGTATGCAATAGCAACGCAGGATTAGAGATTGATTATTCACCTCAATGGATGGCCGGGAGCAGGCAAGAAAACCATAGGTCAAATACTGGCTGTGAAACTGAACGCATGCTTCATTCACAATCATATGCTGCATGGTGTGGCCATCATGTGTGCCGGAGTTGATAGCCCTGATCGTTGGCCACTATATGAAACCGTTCGAGCAGCAGCCTATGCCGCACTTGCTAAGCGACCCGCAGCACAAGCTTTTGTCATGACAAACGCCCTATGCAAAAACGCACCGCGTGAACGAGACGCATGGCAGCATGTCGTCAATTTGGCCATCAACCGTCAAGTACCTTTAGTGCCCGTTATCCTTCAATTGAGTCCGGAAGAAAACTACCGTCGCGTACAAAGTGCTGACAGGGTCGGCAAAAAAATGACGAGTGCTGAAGAACTAAAGGGCTACTTTAAAGTAGATGCGATTCAAGAACCAGATGTGCCTGAAACATTCGCCGTAGACGTTACCGATCTATCAGCAGATCAGGCCGCAGAACAAATTTTTTCTCATATATCGACAATCAGCAGCACTCTGCGTCCTGCAACAAATCAACATTTACAACTCCGTTAGGAAATCCTTTTTGATTCGGTGGCCAAGGGAATTGCTCTAATGTTGTCTGGTCGCCGTACCTCGATACATCCCCCCACCAAGCCTGGGTACCGTTTCCATGGCGAAGCGTACGGCGGAGCCAGTCCCCCTCTCTGCCCCAGCCTCCCCTGACAACGGGGAGGAGAGAGGGGCTGGTCAATGACAACTTCCTCAGATACAGACCCGGTACGTGACAGCGATGTGCTGGAGGACGTCATCCGTAGAGGGACAGGTGGGGTGGTGCTGGTATTGTTGTTTGATCAGGCGAGCCGAGTTGACAGGCTTCACCAGCGCCAATACAATCGGTTCAGGAATAGCTACTTGCGCGGACGAGAAGGAGAGGCTCATGAGGCATGTCCCGGCTCACTATGACGGAGAGAAGGTCGTGCTGGATGAGCCGGTGTCGCTTTTGGCCAATACCCCGGTTGAGGTCCTGATCCCGGATTCCCAAGAGGAATTGACGGCTCTCAAGACTGACGTGTTCCTCGCTTCAGTAGCCAGCCTCACGCGAATCTGGAACAATCCTCGCGATGCCGAGTACGACAAGCTATGATCGGGGCGATGTTGTCCTGGCCACTTTGCCGTTCTCGGATCTTACGGGGATGAAACAACGGCCGGCGGTTGTGGTGAGCGCCCCTCACCCGTCGGTTGACCTCGTGCTCCTTCCGCTCACCTCCCAGGTTGAACATCTACAACTTGGCGAATTTGCCTTGGCTGATTGGAAAGGCGCTGGACTGCTGTTCCCAAGCGCCGTCAAACGCGGACTGTTTACGCTGGACAGGGCGCGCATCAATCGGCGATTTGGTCGTCTCGCCACGGCTGATCAGGGGACGCTCGACAGAGCCTTGCGGCTGTGGCTGGGGCTGTAGAGGCTCTCTTCTGAAATTGATCTGTAGTAGATGCGTGCGTCGAGACATTCAGAAACGGCACCAGGTCAGCGCACATGTTCGACGTTATCGAAATGCTTCTATTGCCATGGACAAAGAGCGACGAGCTGATAGCGAACGGGACTGAGCTCCTCGCTGCCGGCGATAGGCTGTTCACTCGTCTCATGCGCGACTAGCGCCATGAATCATGTGGGTTACGCAGCCGTCGCGATCCCCTGATACATCTCTCCCCCGAGCCGTGGAACGCTCTGCATGTGAAATCGATCCAGCTTGACGATCGTCAAGCCGGCATCGAGGATCAGCCGATCGATCTGCCGGTTGAGATTACATCCGCAACCGATCACATTCTGAATCGGATTCAGCCGGTTCTGCCAGGCGGCGATCTTTCGATGATCGCTCCGGCCATGTTCCAAGAAGAGAAACCTTCCTCCCGGTTTGAGGACACGTCCGACTTCTTGCAGCGCGAGCACCGGATCGGGAATCGTACAGAGCGTCCAGGTACTGACGACATAATCGAAACGTCGATCGGCATGGGTGAGGGTCTCGGCGGTGCTCCTTTGGATGTGAACAGGAAACGAAAGGAGGGCGCTGCGTGCTGCGACTGTTTTCGGGAGGAGCTGGGCTGGGTCGACCGCATGGAGCCCTGTGACGGTCTCCGGATAGTGCGGCAGATTCAGACCGGTTCCTATCCCCAGTTCTAGGACTTCTCCATGGACTGAAGCGAGTAACTCACTGCGCAAGCGAAGAAATTCATCACCGGCCATGACCCATTCCATGAGGCGCGGGAAGATGTGATCGCAGTAGAATCCCATTGCTTGGGGAGTATAACAAAGAGGGTCGGCCCTTCGGTTTCGGAACTTGTGACCCCAGGGGGGCTATGTTAGAGTCCTCAGTCTTTTTTGGCACCTGACGCCCAATGAGTAAAGGATACGATCACCGAACGATCGAGGCGAAATGGCAACAGTACTGGGATCAATACCGGACGTTCCGCGTCACGGAAGATCCTGGAAAGCCGAAATTTTACTGCCTCGACATGTTCCCTTACCCGTCCGGTTCCGGACTCCATGTCGGCCATCTTGAAGGGTACACCGCCACGGATATTGTTTCACGATACAAGCGGATGCGTGGGTTCAACGTGCTGCATCCGATGGGCTGGGACGCGTTCGGCCTGCCGGCTGAACAGTATGCCGTGAAAACCGGAATTCATCCCGCGAAGACGACGGCAGAAAACATCGCCACCTTTAAGCGCCAGATGAAGCGAGTCGGACTCTCGTATGATTGGGAGCGAGAGCTCAGTACCACCGACCCGCAGTACTATCGCTGGACCCAATGGATTTTCCTGAAGCTCTTCGAACGAGGGTTGGCCTACGTGGCGGAAGTTCCTGTGAACTGGTGTCCGGCGCTCGGCACAGTGCTGGCCAATGAAGAAATCGTCGACGGCAAGAGCGAAGTCGGCGGTTTCGACGTGATCCGCAAGCCGATGCGGCAATGGGTGCTCAAGATCACCGCCTATGCCGATCGATTGCTTGAGGATTTGAAACTGGTCGACTGGCCTCCCAGTACGCTGGAGATGCAAAAAAACTGGATCGGGCGATCGATCGGCGCGGAGGTTGATTTTTCACTGGCCGATCGGAAGGGTGTGATTCGAGTGTTCACCACGAGACCGGACACGCTGTTCGGCGCGACCTACATGGTCTTGGCGCCTGAACACCCGCTTGTCGACGTGGTTGCGAGTGGGGAGCAAAAAGGCGCCGTCCAGGCCTATCGTGAGACTGCGGCGAAGAAAAGCGATCTGCAACGGCAAGAGCTCGATAAGGAGAAGACAGGAGTCTTCACCGGCGGATATGCCGTGAACCCAGTGAACCATGAGCGGTTGCCGATTTGGATTGCCGATTATGTGCTGATGAGCTACGGGACCGGCGCGATCATGGCTGTGCCGGCGCACGATGAACGAGACTGGGCGTTCGCGCGCCACTACCATCTGCCTATCCGTGAAGTGATTGCGGGTGGGAATGTGCAGCAAGCGGCCTTTACCGACACGGAGAGCGGCAGGGTCGTGAATTCAGCGAGCGCTGACGGCGGTTTTTCGATCAATGGTCTCGCTCCGTCTGAGGCGATTCCAAAAATTACTGAATGGTTGGCGAAGCAAGGCAAGGGAACCAGGGCGGTCAATTACAAGTTGCGCGATTGGCTCTTCGCCCGCCAGCGCTATTGGGGCGAACCGTTCCCGGTCGTGTGGGTCGATGGCGAGGCACGTCCGCTTCCAGAAGAGCAATTGCCTCTCGTCTTACCGGAGACCGGCAACTTCAAGCCGTCCGGTACCGGTGAGAGTCCGCTGGCCAACTTGGATGCGTGGCTGACGACGATCGACCCTGTCACCGGTAAGTCGGCTCGGCGCGAGACCAATACCATGCCTCAGTGGGCCGGTTCTTGCTGGTACTACCTGAGATTCATCGATCCCAAGAACTCAACTCAGCTCGTCGAGCCGGCAAAAGAGCGCTACTGGATGCCCGTGGACCTGTACATCGGGGGTAGCGAGCATGCCGTTCTGCATCTCCTGTATGCTCGGTTCTGGCATAAAGTCCTGTTCGATGTCGGCGTGGCGAGTACTCCTGAGCCCTTCATGAAGTTGGTGCATCAGGGCATCGTCTTGGGAGAAGACAATCAGAAGATGTCGAAATCTCGCGGCAACGTCGTCAATCCGGATGAGATGATCGATCAGTTCGGCGCGGACGCCGTACGGCTCTACGAAATGTTTATGGGACCGCTCGAGGCGATGAAGCCTTGGAGTACAAGAGGTGTGGAAGGTGTGACCCGTTTCTTGGAACGAACATGGCGGCTGATGGTCGATGAACAGGGTAAACTGTCGACCGCCGTGGTGTCGACAGCCCCCAGCCTCGACCATCAACGCCTGTTGCACCACACGATCAAAAAGGTCACGGAGGATATCGAAGCCCTCCGATTCAATACGGCGATCTCGCAGATGATGATCTTCACCAACGAGATGACGAAGGCGCAGCAGCGGTCTCGATCAGCGATCGAGCCGTTCGTCCTGTTGCTTTCGCCGTTCGCCCCGCATGTAGCAGAGGAGCTCTGGGCCTTATTGGGACACCAGCCCAGTGTGTCGCAACAGCCTTGGCCGGTCTTCGACCCGGCGATGACGGTGAGTGAGCGCATGACCATTCCCGTTCAGATCAACGGAAGGCTCAGAATCAAACTCGATGTCGCAGTTGACACGTCACGTGACGCGATTGAGCGGTTGGCTCGCGCAGAGGCGGCGGAGTGGCTCCAAGATAAAGAGCCGAAAAAGGTGATCTACGTCGAAAAGAAGTTGCTCAACTTTGTGATCTAGGGGTGCTGAGTGCTGGGTGCTGAGTTCACAGTGAGCAGGAATCAAGAGAGAAGAGGGCCGTTCTTTCCCATTCTCAGCACTCTCGTCTCAGCACTCATCGCCTCGACGGTTCCCGCCTGTGGCTACCAGTTCCGAGTGGAGGGAGCCGGCCCGACCATCGGAGGGGCCTCCGCGACGTCTTTCAAAGAGCCGCCGCCACGCCTCATTATCCGGACATTGATCAACGGTAGTTTTGAGCCGAATGTGGAAACGCGATACACCAACTACCTCCGCGAAGAATTTTCCACCGGCAGCGGGGCGCAGGTCGTGCCCGAGTCCGAAGCGGCGGATCTTGTATTGACCGGGCAAATCCTTTCGGTGATCGTGCCGACCCTCAGCTTTTCGTCGACGGCCACGTTGGAAAGCAGAACTGAGGTGGTCGTCTTGGCTCGAGTTGAAGACGTCCGGTCAAGAAAAGTGGTCTGGAGCCAGGTCGTCAAAGGGGCGTCGGAATTCTTCATTACGCGCGATCTCCAGTTTAATCGCGCTCTGCAGAATCGCGCGATCGAACAGGCGGGCCGCTTTGTGGCGGCTGACCTGGCGGCACGGTTTCTATTACAGCTCGAGACGGGTGCGCTCACGAAGCAAGCGTCTGCCCCGCCTCCCGTATCGCACGAGCATTGAAGGCCTGGACAATGGCATCTGCCGTGAGTCATGTGCAGCTGGAATCGGCGCTGAAACAGCAGGGACCTGGGTCTCTGTATCTCGTCGTAGGAGAAGAAGACCTGTTACGAGATTCTGCGCTCGCCGCCATCAAGCGCGCAGCCGTCGGTAATGAAGGGAACGAATTCAATTACGAACTGTTCTATGGAGATGAAGCGAGCGGAACCGATATTCGGAACAGTGCGGCGGCTGTGCCTGTCTTTGCGGAGCGCCGCTTGGTCGTGGTGAAGGCGGCGGAGAAGCTGACTGCTCGTGAAAGCGAGATCCTCTTCGACTACGTGAACAACCCGGTGGAGTCTACGACGCTGGTGTTTGTGACTCCGAAGCTGGACGGTCGGATGAAATTTTCCCAGGCCCTGACACGAGCGGCGATCATAGTCGATTGTTCACCTCTCCGCGACGCGCAGCAGCCTTCCTGGATCGCCCGCGAAGCGGAGCGGGTTGGGCTTCGCTTGGAGGAAGCGGCATCCCAGGTGCTGCAGGAGTCGTGTGGCGCATCGCTCTATGGCGTGCGGCGCGAATTGGAAAAGCTGGCCTCGTATGTACCATCCGATCGCGCCGTCACAGCGGACGACGTCCATTTGCTGCGCGGCATGGATCCCGGCGCCTCGGTGTTTGATCTGACTCTCGCCATCGCGGAGGGTCGTCGTGGACGAGCCCTTTCCATCTTGGCGCGCAACCTTGAAGCAGGAGAAGCCCCGCTCCGGATTCTTGGTTCTCTCGCATGGCAGTATCGCCGCCTCTGGAAACTGAAAGAATCGCTGGCCAACGGCGGTCGTGAAGGGGAGGTGGCCAGGAGCTTGCGCATGGACCCCTGGAAGGTCCGCTCTTTCCTCGATCGGTTTTCTGAGCCGCATCTTCAAGCGGCGCTGCGTCTGTTTCTCGATACTGATGGGAGGCTCAAGGGGGGCAGCGGGAGTCGTCCGAGAATCGTGCTGGAGCGTCTGTTGCTGAAGCTCTGTGAGGATACAGCCAGCCGGCGAGCTGAGCCAGCCCCTCGTCCTCCGGCCTCACCGAAGCGGACCCCTGCGCGGGTCGTATCGAACGTGCGGACGATTAAGAGCCGGAACCGGACAGGGCATTGACGCGAAGAGCCAAACGTGAAATTCGGCGGGACGCGGTGTTGCGATGAAGGACGCCTTTCGAAACGGCCTTCCCGATCGCCGAAGAAGCTTCCAGCAAGCTGGTCTTGGCTTCATCCGCCTTCTTTCCGGTCACGGCGGACTGAACCTTCTTGATGAGCGTCTTTACAGTGTTGAGCGTCGCCCGATTCCGCTCCTGGCGCCGGTCTGCTTGGCGAGCTCGTCGTATCGTCGATTTATGAACGCGTGGCATAGATCACTCCTCTGCAAAAGAGGACGATTTTTATCATGGAGCGTTGCCGATCGTCAAGGATCGGCCTGAAGAAGGAGCAAGGGTATGGTGAAGATCGCGGCACGCGACCGACTCATCTTTGCATTGGACGTGCCTTCAGCGGCAGAAGCGGATCGACTCTTAGACCGACTCCGTGGACACATTTCGTTCGTAAAGGTCGGTCTTGAGCTCTATACCGCGGCAGGCCCGGCGATGGTCCAGCGGATTGTGGAGCAGGGCATGCGGGTGTTTCTCGATCTGAAATTTCTCGATATCGAAGAGACAGTCCGTCGCGCGACGGCACGAGTTGCTGCCATGGGGGTTGATTTTCTGACTATTCATGCGAACCGCAAGGCGCTTACAGCGGCCGTGCAAGGGCGAGAGGGATCATCGCTGAAGCTGCTGGCCGTGACCGTGCTGACGAACTTCGACAGCAACGATCTGCGGGAAATGGGAATACAGCGGACGGTGCAAGACTTGGTGACTGCCCGGGCATTGCTGGCTTCAGAGGTCGGCTGTGATGGTGTGGTGGCATCCGGTGAAGAAGCCGCAGCCATTCGGCAGAAAATCGGTCCTCGCTTTGGGATCGTCACGCCGGGGGTTCGGCCGGCGGGCAAAGGGGTAGATGATCACGCCAGAGCGACGACTCCCACCCAGACGATCGCCTCAGGTGCCGATTATCTCGTGATTGGCCGACCCATTCGTGATGCAGCAGATCCGCCGGCGACCGTGGCCGCCATTCTCGCCGAGATGCAAGCGGCCTTCGATGCCAGGGGGTAAAGAGAGTCGGTTGCGACGGCCATCAGCCCTTTGCTAATATCAACCTTCTTCAATCTCCTCGTGGTGGGTGTAGCTCAGTTGGTTAGAGCGCCGGATTGTGGATCCGGAGGTCGCGGGTTCGAAACCCGTCATCCACCCCAGCCATCTACGTAGAGCCGCATAAACAACGGCGATTCCATTCCAGAAGGCTTCCTGGACTGTAGACAGAAGATCAACTGCTACAGTCCAGATGATCTAGACGCCACCGTCTCACAATGTTTTGGTGGAAATTTTGGCATGGACCGATTGCAGGACAGTAGATTCGAGTATCTTCTGCACGGACTTCAGTTCATGTTCACCAGTGGGATCAACACGGATGCAGCGCTGTTGCTCAACTCCGTCTGGCAACACTGTTGGAATGTTGTCGTCTATCCAGTAGTAATCGAAGTTCGTCTTCTTCGCGGCCATCTCCAACCAAGCTTCCTTCGTGGCCCAGTTGTACCAATCGGCACAGAGGAATGGATGTCCTGTCCTTGAAGGAGCCATGTAAAGAGATGTGAGAAGCTGTCGGATATTCTCTGGTCGCCAGGTGGTGAACCAAATTACCTGAAAATGTTCATGAGCCCAGTTGAGCCAAGTTTTCACGCATGGTCGCAATTGAAACGTGCCGTCATACTGACCGAAGAGAACGCCGTCGATGTCGTGGAGCAGGATCGGTTTCTTCATCTAGAAGCTCCAACCGATCCAGGACGATTTGTACGAAGGTTCTCCTTTATCATCTCTTCGTCTAACTTCTGGGCTGACTCGAAGAATTTCACAGGTCCATGCTTTTCGAGATATTGCCATCCGTCTCTGATGAGTTTTTCACACACCTCCTTGTAAAATAATTGCACGCACTTCTTATTTTGTTCGACCAACACTCCGGCGGCTACTCGCAAATTAGCGTCATGCTCTTTGAGTTCCTCGCCGTAGTCCTGTCTCCAGAGTTGACACCAGTCGGCAGACAGGCCAGTGTCGGCTCTAGCAGATTGTTCACACTCCTTTTCCTTTTTGAGCTTTTCATGTATCGGCAAGGCTCTGAACACTCTATTTCTCTTCTCCTGTTCCACCTGAAGGCGCTTTTCTTTGGTCTTGGCTATTTTCTCGTTTGTAATGAACGCCTTCAGCTCTTCGGTGGTCCTCATTCCTGTGCACGAGAGTGCTTCTCTTGCTTCCTTCAGACACTCCCGATAGGCCTTTTCTTTTTCAGCAGAATCTCTCCGGCGCTTAGCATTCTCGTTGATGATCTCAATGGTACGTTCATGGCCCTTAGCTTCACTCTCATAGAGTTCTCTCTGGTATCGGTTGCGTTCGCTAAAGGCTAGCCTCCACAACTCTTTGGCCTTTCTTTCGTGGTATTCAATATTAGTTTCTTTTTTGTGGGGTTGTCGCTTTTGATCCGAGATCAATGGAGGTAGTTCTGCTAATGGGATAGTGACAAGGCGGTAAACTGTGTATGTTCCATCCGCGTTGCGTTCCTCATAAGTCTCCACCGTTTTGATAGTTAGACCCGTATTCTGAATCTGAGTGATCTGCAAGGCACGTTGAAGTTCTCGTTTCCCGGCTTCAAATGCCAAGCCACGGCCCTCATCTAGCGTGTTGACCGCACTGGCAATCCCTACCCCATACAGAAAGCCTTCATGAGTAAAACTGCTTTTTTCGATCCAAAACGGCTGGCTGGTGCTCTCCCTGGCTTCTGAATGAAGTACTTCGCCAGCAAATGAGGGGGTAGAGAGGAGCCAAAATAGCCCCATGAAAATGAATTTCAGCGTATGGTCCATCGATTCTGCCCTTTTTCCTGTGAGAAGTGTACCACCGCAAAATCTGTGTACATACCCAATTAAAGAGGCATGGAAATACGTGGGAATGATTCATTTTTGGCGTAACACTGGCACAGGAGGCCTTGCAAGTCAGAGGAAGGACTGCTACATTTTCTACAGAGAAAGCGTCTACAGATCCTTGTAAGTCCCTCTGGGAAAGCGGTAGTTCTGCGGGGTTCCGTCTCAACCCGTCATCCACCTCATGCTCTCTCTTTGTAACTGCGTAACAGCTTGTACAGTCAGCTGATCTGAAGAAGTCGGGCCGGCGAAAGTGCCGAAATAACTGAGGTTCAGTGCCAGGGCCGAGCCAGACGGAAGAAATCGTTAGGCCGTTTGAAGCGTATTTCAACCCGAACCTCGGCCGCTCGTGGATGCCGGCCAGTGGGAATTGAATGTCTTCATATCATGGGGCACTGAGGACGAAGAGGACAGTCGGCATTTCGTCAAGACTGGTCGATATGCGAACGAGGATGAAGCCACGGCCCAGTGCATTGCGTGTGGAAAAATAATGGAGACAGAGAATCAATTACAGCCTGACGGCGCATCAATTGGGGATGGTGTTTCATGGATATTCTTCTTCTAAGCCTCATCGTCTTAGTGGCCTGGTTTGGATGGCTGGCGTTTCGCACACCCTCCCGCTAGCCGATGTCAGCGCTCGCCGGCCTCCAGCGCTTCCATCAAGGCCTGAATCGTCAACGGGGTGTTCCTTCCCTGAGCGAAGGCGCTGATCTAAGAAGGTCGCCTGTATCCACGCATCTCGGACGACTTGTCCTCTGGGAGGCGGTACGGCCGTGATGGAGGCTTCCGTACCACGAGACGCTTGATGAGTAGGAGCAGTCCTGTGATGGAAAGAGCCTGGAAGAATCTCATGATCATAGCTGTCCTCGTCAATTAGGATACCGACTGCAAGTCTGCATTGCAACGCTACCGACTCCCAGGGAGCGGTTTGGAAGGCTCATGGATAAACTTAGGGAAGCTCTGATTTATTCCCTTTGAAGTACATGGTATGGATTGGCCATCACCGATTGGGAGGCCTGCTGTGCAGCAACAGACGTTTGCCGAGGTGTCATTTGAACAGTATCGCAAGCCGACGCGCCGCGAGCGGTAGATGGACCAGGTGATTCCGTGGGGAGAACTGGCGGCGGTCGTCGAGCCCTGTTGTCCCAAACCCGAGGGGGTCGGGCGTCGGCCGGTCGGAGTGAAACGGATGCTCCGCATCCATTTCTTGCAACATTGGTTCAACCTGTCTGACTCGGCGGTGGAGGAGGCCCTGTTCATTCGCAATCTTGACCTCTGTATGGTACATTCCATACACCAAGTTCTGGTCCTCGCGCTCACTCCCTCCTCGTGTTTGTCCTTGCGCGATTAAAGTGATCACAGAGCAGTAAGGTCCTCTGGCACAAGCCGTCGTATCAGCCAGCAGATGTGCCCTGATCTGTAGTCTGCGTTCGAGATCAGGAGAATACTCCAGGACGAACGACGGACTAGGAGGAGAAATCCATGCATATCGCTAAGCCGATTTCATCGGTGCATCACAGACCGGCTGCGGGCCGTATTTGCAGAAGAACGATTCGTGGAGACCAGTCGTGCAGATCTCGAACACGTGAACGGCTATCTTGCCGCGCATTCCTGAGATCGAAACTTTTTAAATTGGAGACTCGTGATGTATACCCCCTGGGGGACGAAGGGCTCGCACAGATCGAAACAAGGCAATCGTAAAACGAAGGTCCACTGGGATGTGTTGGGACTGGAAGATCCGGCGGTGACCTCGTGCACACCGTCAATCGAAGATATTCGTCGCCAAATCATCACAGCCTCAAGCTATGGCCTGAGTCCTGAGACACTTGCTCGCGCTCAGACAAAAGGCGCGTCCCGTAAATCAGTGCTCAAGGCAGTGGTATCAACTCGAAAGCGAGGGGATCGTTCATAGCGGAGATCGGCATCACGACGCCGTATCGGAAGGAGGACATCATCGCAGGACCAGGGAAAACAACCACCGGCAAACGCGATCGCGAACGAGCACGGCAACACAAGCAGCGGGAGAAGGAGGCGCGACGCGCCCAACGCCAGGCCAACAAACGGACCCCGGGCCTGACGCGAGAAGGTGAAGACCCCGATCTTGCCGGTTTACGCTGGGGACCTCAAACTCCGCTGTATTGATGGCCCGTTATGGTACGCGAAGTATAGCTTTGGTAAGAAGGCACCCTTGCGCTGCATCGTTCAGGAGAGCAAGTCGATAGATAGGAGCCACAGCACGCCGCAGCTACAAGCACACGTCGAGAAACCACTGAGCAGACAGAGGACGGCGTCATCCGCACTATCTCTTACACGCTTCATCAGCACGTCAGATCTATGTCTCTCCTTCAGAACTTCGTCCAATGGCTCGTTCAGAATCCACTCGCTGCGGCCACCTTGCTGTATGTGATAGCGGTCATGAGTGTCCTCATCTATACCTATTTCGAGCCCCGAGATCAGCACTCGTCTCGTTGAGAAGGATGATAGTGCAAATGGAGGATGACTTGAATAAACGTCTGTTGTATGTGGGGGGCCTCACGGACACCACGTCCGATTCTCAGCTACGCGACCTATTTGGATCGTATGGTACTGTAGCGCGTGCCTATGTCATCCGATACAAACATTCTGGGAAATCGGCCGGCTATGGATTCGTGGAAATGGGGTCGGACGAGCAAGCGCGGTGTGCGGTCGTCGCCCTGGAAGGTGCGCTATTTGAAGGCAACTGTTTGCGCCTGTTCGTCATGTCCTATGAATCCGCGAATGCATAAGGTCTGCCAAACAGCCGAAGGAGCACACAATGAGTCGCATCAACTTAGATCCGCTTCTGACCCTTCCAGACGGATCCCATCTGGTGATCAGCACACAACATTCAGTCGGTGAAGATTTCTCCTGCGCTTTGTATAGCGCTGTAGTCGGGAACGATGACTGCGTCACGTTCCGTGTCATCTCAAACCACTTTGCCGCCTCGACCTGCATGAGCGTTCAAGAGTCCGCCTACAATTACGCACTCCGGCTCTATCCAGCTGCGGCTGCCGTCATGAAAAAGCCGCCCTATTTGATCTGGCATGGCCCGCGCTCATCAGAGGTGCGGTGAGTTGTCGTACTGATGATGACTGAAAACCGATGTGCGATGGCTGGTAGCTATTTCATCTTGCCCGCTGTACAATGTAAACGTTCATGTGGAAGGCCTCGCATGAAATGTCCATCAAATGGCCTATCACCGATGTTGTTCCTACCGAGAATCTGATCGGAAGCCTGACCTGAGCCGTTCACCAACTACGTCTTTGGCCCTCTCCTTCCTCTCCGAATTCCCTCGCGTCATGGACGATGTCATTTCTTAAAGGAGGACCCCATGGGTTCAAAACTGTATGTTGGTGGCTTGCCATATTCGGCAACCGAATCTGAACTTAATACCCTTTTTGCCGAGCATGGCACTGTCGAATCGACCCGCATCGTTGCGGACAAATTCACTGGCCAATCTCGTGGGTTTGGCTTTGTCGAAATGTCGACCGCCGAGGAAGCCAAGGCGGCGATCTCGGCCTTAAATGGCTCACAGATGGGTGGGCGCGCGCTCACCGTCAATGAGGCGAAGCCGATGGAGCCACGTTTCGGCGGTGGTGGCGGTCGTTCGGACGGGGGTGGACGGTTCGGTGGTGGAAACAGCCGCAACCGCTATTAACTGCATCTCACCCTGTGTCCGGAACCGGGAGAGATGCTTCATTCAAGCTCCCTTCCGGTTCCCGTTCCACAGATGGATTTATA
>JAHBWU010000046.1 GCA_019636835.1 Nitrospira sp. | reverse complement strand
CCACGGCCTTTTGACGGACACGATCGATGAAGTCTTTGACGATCTTAAAGTTGACGTCTGCTTCAAGAAGGGCAAACCGCACATCTTTCAGTGCTTCCGTGATATTCTCCTCCGTGAGCACACCCTGCCCTCGGAGTTTCTTCAAAATCTTCTCAAACTTATCGCTCAACGCATCGAGCATGACGTCGTATCACCACAAAGAAAGAGGCCATCGAAGCCTTGCGCCAGACCTCCGATCGCCTCGAAAATCCTGGAAAAAGAGCATCGGGTAGTGTATCGGACCAAGCAAGGCAAGTCAAGGCATCCCAAGTCAGTAGTTTTATTGACATGCCGGAAACCTTCGGATATGGTGCCTTTCAGCCGCCAAGTCAGTATACGGAAACTCATAAAGAAAGAAGAGTGGCCGCGTGAGAAAATCGCCCTGGGTCTTGGTCATCTTCGTGCTGATTGGAGGGCTCCTTGGCGGGATACTCGGCGAGATTCTCCATGTCATGGCACCTCAAGGCACCATTCAAAGCATTTTCGCGACGCACTTTAATCCCGGTATCAATCCGCCGCTCACCATCGACCTTGTCCTGATCAAACTTGTCTTTGGATTCAACATTAAAGTGAACATTCTGAGCATCCTCGGGATGTTCATCGGGATCTACCTCTACAAACACGTCTAGGACTTGGCATTCAACGCTTGGAGCCGGAGCGATCGAATTTGATTTCGCAGCTCTGCAGCCCGCTCAAAGGCCAGCTCTTTGGCGGCAGCTTTCATTTCCGACTCCAGTCGTTCAATGAGCTGATCCGTTGATTCCGAACTCTCGTATGGCTCGATCGATTCAGCCGCAAGATCCAGCCGAACATAGTCCATGTCGGCCACCGCATACTCAAGGGAAGGAATACCTTTGGTAATACCGACCGGAGTAATCCCGTGGACTCGGTTGTACTCGGCTTGGATCCCGCGGCGACGGTTGGTTTCATCGATCGCCTGTTTCATCGAATCCGTCACAACATCTCCGTAAAAAATTACTCGTCCTTCGAGATTGCGTGCGGCTCGACCGGCCGTTTGAATCAATGCGCGGTATGAACGCAGATAGCCTTCCTTATCGGCATCAAGAATGGCCACCAGGCTCACTTCGGGAAGATCGAGCCCTTCGCGTAGTAAATTGATCCCGACCAGCACATCAAACGTCCCGCACCGGAGGTCGCGGACAATCTCAGCTCGCTCAAGGGTTTTAATGTCGGAATGCAGATAGCGCACTTTGATTCCCAAGTCGTGATAATACTCGGTCAAATCTTCCGCCATGCGCTTCGTCAAGGTCGTCACGAGAACTCGGCCGCCCTTGGCAACCTCTGAGCGGACTTGCCCGAGGAGGTGGTCCACCTGCCCCTTGGCCGGCACGACATCGATTTGCGGGTCCATCAGACCGGTCGGACGAACAATCTGCTCGACCACATCACCGCCAGCATGCTCCAACTCGTAGCGACCGGGCGTTGCAGATACATACACCACCTGATTGAGACAACCCTCGAACTCGGAAAACTTCAATGGACGGTTGTCGACCGCCGACGGGAGTCGAAATCCATACTCCACCAACGTCCGTTTTCTGGAATAATCCCCCTCATACATCCCGCCGACTTGTGGAACCGTCGCGTGAGACTCATCGACGATCAACAGGAACTCCTTCGGGAAATAATCCAACAATGTGGGCGGCGGCTCACCCGACCTCCGCCCGCTAAGATGACGCGAGTAATTTTCAATCCCATGGCAGTAACCCATGGCTCGGATCATCTCCAGATCGAACTTGGTGCGTTGTTCAAGCCGTTGGGCCTCCAACAGCCGCCCCGTCTTCCTGAACAAGGCCAAGCGTTCCTCCAATTCTTCTTCGATACCGGTAATGGCCCGCTCATAGCGATCGGGAGCTATGAGGTAATGGGTGTTCGGATAGATCGCAATCTTGGGAAGCTTGGCCAATGACTTCCCGGTGAGTGGATCGATCTCATGAATGGCATCCACGACGTCTCCGAACAGCTCGATGCGCACCGACTTGGCGTCTGACGAGGCAGGAAAAATCTCGATCACGTCCCCCCGAGCACGGAACGTCCCCCGATGAAAATCCACATCATTGCGCTCGTATTGAATCTCCACCAGTTTCGATAATATTTTTTCTCGCCTCGTTTCGGCGCCTTCCTCCAAATAAATCAGCATGTCATGGTAGACCTCAGGTGATCCCAGTCCATAGATACAGGACACCGAGGATACGATCAGCACGTCGTTTCGTTGTAACAGCTCGGTCGTGGCGGAGTGGCGCATCTGGTCAATGGCATCGTTGATCGAGGCATCCTTCGCGATATACGTGTCACTCTGTGGAATATATGCTTCCGGTTGATAATAGTCGTAATAGCTCACGAAGTACTCGACGGCGTTGTGGGGGAAAAACTGCTTGAACTCTTGGTAGAGTTGGCCTGCCAACGTCTTGTTGTGGACCAGCACGAGCGTCGGCTTCTGGACACGCTCGACGAGATTCGCCATCGTGAAGGTCTTGCCGGAGCCCGTCACTCCGAGCAAAACTTGATATTTCTTCCCGGACTGTACCCCAGCGGTCAACCGTGCGATGGCTTCCGGCTGATCCCCGCAGGCTTTAAAGGGAGCCTCTAACTTAAAGGGTGGCACGGTCCTTCTCCCGTGAAACAATGTGAACGGCAATCCAAATGGACATCGATGAATCCTGGCGTCGCGATCCAAAAAGAAAAAAGGGCCGCCGGAAACTCCGGCAGCCCTTATCACAGCGGAACAGATCCGAAGTTACCCGCGACCGCCTCCGAATCCTCCACGCCCCCCTCCACCTGAACGAGGCTCTTGAGGACGAGCTTCGTTCACCGTTAACGTACGACCACCGAGTTGCGTGCCGTTCAAGGCACTAATCGCCGCTTGCGCTTCAGCGTCGGACGACATTTCGACAAATCCAAACCCTCGAGACTGCCCGGTGAACTTGTCCGTAATAATCCGTGCCGAGGCCACGGCCCCATGCGCCGCAAACAGGTCGCTTAGTTGTTGCTCGGTCGTTGAATAAGGCAATCCGCCGACATAGATCTTCGCACCCATCGGGTTCCTCCTTTGACACAATGATGTTGTCTTGGACTCGAGAAAACAACGAGGAAGGAATGGGCCGAAGACGTCAACACAGCGGCGGCTTAGCTCTGGCTTCCGATCAGATTCCCGGGCTGGCCCAACACAACATCCATTCAGGCCTTGTCACTCTCAGCGCCGGCCTTGCCAGGCCTTTCGCAAACCGGCTTCCCCATGCTACTCCAGACCGACGAAAAAAGGCAAGTTTGAGGCCAAACCGGCTCGCAAGTGAGCCCATGTCAGTAAGCCGGCGGCGCGGAAAGCGGCCGGTGGGAAAAGAGAGGAACTGCATGGAAGCTGTCGAACAGCACGGTCGATGACCCAAGAACGACTAGCCCAGTCTGCCCCAATCCCAAGGCTTGGTCTTCTACGGAAAGGACGAGCACTCCGTCTACAACCACTTCAATAAAATCTTTGCTGATAATGGTGTTTCGTTGCACCCTGAGCGAATGCCAGTCAACCTTTTTCAGACTAATCGATGCCTGGGCGAGCGGCAATTCGCGTCCATTTGAGATGCGAACGAGCTGCGCCTTTCGACCGATCGGATCGACGACCGCCGCGTAAAAATTGCGCGTATCGCGCACACCAAACACTATGCCTCCGAGACCGGCCGTTCCTTCCTGCGCATGAAAGCGAACGCTGAGATCCGGATACTCATACTCCAATCCATCGGCCAACAACACCTGATAGCAGAGCTGCGTACAACTCGATGAACCGGCGACAATGTTGGGCGGAGAAGGCGCTGTCGCATGTCCCTGGACAATCCAGTTTGCAAGTGGCTCGTCGGTAGAAATACCCTTGACGAAGCCGCTGGGCTGAGCGTTGGGTTGATCCATGTCGAATGTCCACTTTTGGAACAGTCCGCCCTTCGCTTGCTTCTTCAGATTGGCAGCCTTTTCCTCCTGTGTTTCATTCTGAACTCCGTAACTAAGGGTGTACCCCATTGCGAGCCCCAAGCCGGTGACCAAGAGAACGAAGAGTCCTGTCCGGGCTCGCCTGATAACGGAACACGTTTGATATTCCTCCAACACAGACAATACCCGCATATTATGAGCTTCCGGATTGCTTAATTTGAAGAATCTCTCGTTGGAGACGGTCCCGCTCGGCGAGGATCTTCTTCCGTCGTTGCCATCGATCACAAGTCCACCAACGCAGTTTTTCTCTGAACGTCACCGCCGGTGTCGGTGCACTGCCGCCGGGAGCCTGTTGAAACGAATACCCCTCATGGGTATCGCGATGCTCAAAAAATCGCCGATACAAATGATCGTACAAACCCTTTCCTGATTCACCACCCGCCATACTCACTCCTCTACTCCAGAAACAGTCTCAGTCCCAACATTGTCCGAACAGTCACAGCTGCCAGCCGAATACTACCTGGGCTCAATGCGGCTCTGCAACCTGCTTTCCCTCATGCTATGATCCCGCATCTGAATGCACACCTGACATGATCAGGGTATCACTATGAGCCATATCTGTTTCCCCAGCGATTCCAAGAGTCGTTGCATCGCGGTCCTCGCGGTTGTGTTCCTTCTTCTTCCTGTTACGCCAAGCCTGGCTCAATCACCCGAGACAGTTCTTCGGACAGCCGTCGATTCGCTTTCCGCAGAACGGATGCTTGTCGACATTCGAACGCTCAGCGGCCCCTCGTTCAATGGACGGCAAAGCGGCACCAAGGATGATTTGGAATCAGCGCGCTGGGTGGTGCAAGAATTTGTGTCAGCCGGATTACATTTGCCGAAGATTCGCAATGGATCACTGAGAGTGCCTTTCTTGACGAGGAAGGATGATGGCGCTTCATCGGGTGCGATGGCAACCTTAGTTGCCACCCCCTTGATGGCATCTGATCCAACATTGCGCGTCGGTTCGACAGATCATCCGGCTGTCAAAACTCTTGGTTCAGACTACTTCCCTATCTTTGATTCCCCATCCGCCGATATCCAAGCTCCGATCGTCTTCGTCGGATATGGCATCGTCGATCCTATTCATGGCATCGATGACTATGCGGGCGTCGACGTGAAGAACAGCATCGTACTGTTTCTGCGAGGCAAGCCGGAACACTACTCACGAACCGTCAGTCACGCCGACAAAGTTCGGTTTGCACGACAACGTGGAGCGATCGGTTATCTGACGGCAATGGGCCCCATTCTCCACCCCTATGAAATCCGCCGCGGCGTAACCGGTCGCCCGAGCGCCTTCTACGGGCAACTGCCTCCTGACCAAGCTATCCCCGGTGCCTGGATCAGCACGGCCCTTGCCCAGGAGCTTCTCGAAAAACCAAGCGGAGACATTCCCGATCGCCTGCGTGTCCTTCAAGAGCGTCTAAACCAAGCATCGTCATCGCAAGCAACAGGGACAGATCGATTTGCATCGCTTCAGTGGAAGACGACGACGGAGGATGGAATTTTAGTCAATGTGGTAGGGGTGATCCCTGGAACCGGAACAGAGTCTGTGATCATCGGGGCCCATCGAGACCACTTCGGTCGTCCAGGGGGAATACTCTTCCCCGGCGCAGATGACAATGCCTCTGGAACAGCAGTCATCTTAGAGGTGGCACGGACTCTCACGAAAATTGACTTGCGCCCCTCCCGGACGATCTTTTTCGTCTCCTTTAGCGGCGAGGAGCGAGATCTGCTCGGTTCGCGTCTTTATACGTCACGGCCCGTTGTTCCACTCGATTCTACGAAAGCCATGATCAACATCGACCATGCCGGGGTTGGAAACGGGCGACTCACCGTCGGCGTGACAGGACTAGAGAAGGAGGTCCTCCTAGAGGTGGGGAAGACAATCGGCGTTCACGAGAAACTGGATCTCTATGGTTTCTTCCCCGGAGGAGATCATGTACCGTTCAAAGAGACCGGTGTGCCGACAGTCACCGTGGTGAGCGGCGGGGTACATCCACACTTTCATCAACCGAGCGACACCGCCGAGACAATCGATCCCGAAATTTTAAGAACAGTGGCTCGGTACGTCTTGGCCGTGACGTGGCAACTTGCCTATGAACCGTAAAGCGTTTTGAGAGTCATTTCGCTCAGTGAGCTAGGGAATCTCGTCCAGGATGCCGGACTCAATCGGAGGCAACGGAGCCGGTTGACGTGGTGGTCCGGGAAGGACGGTTGCGGATCCGACTTGATTCGCACCCTGGATAAGCCCAATGGAGAGTTGTGGGCCGAAAGTCATGACGGCACCACTCCAGGCCTGGCCGGTGGTAGGGTTTCGAAAATTATAGGATTGAACGAAGCTCTGTGTCGGGGAAAAAAGAAACCCCTGTGTTCCTTGGGGATCTACGTACAGACTCCCACCACCTAACCTGAACAAATTCCCGATTCCTCCATCAAACGATCGCACACTGGAGGCACCCGATACACTCTGCGCCACGACAGACGCATCGGGATAGAGCGCACCGACTGCCAGGGCAGCCAGCAGGACACCGATCGTGCGTACTCGTCGAAAACGAGCGCCTGGTTCTTCGATCCAAGGAGGAGTATTAATCTTCATGACATGTCTTGGCGGACACAATATAGTATGCTCTTGTTTCGATCGTCGATCAAGGAGGCACGTATGAACCGCAAATCCTCAGCCCGCCATTACCACCTCGCAACCGTCTTAATCGCCGGCTTGGGGTGCATGTCGTTTCCGCTCAACAGCTGGAGTTTGGATGTGACTCAACCGATCTCTGCGGAACGCCGTGAAACGGTTTCGCTGGCGGATGCGGCGGTTCGTGCGCTGCAGAGCAATCTGGACATCAATATCAGCCGTCAGACCAAAGAAAGCCGGTTGGCCGACATCATCATCGAGCAGTCCAAGTTCGATCCGACCCTGAGCGTGAACGGTCAATATAACCGGACGGTCAACCCGCTCAATCGGCCGGTGTTCGGAGGAACTCTCGGCGCACTGGATCAAATACGGATCTTCGACCAGCGCAACCATTCCCTGACGGTCGATGCATCCACCAATCTCATTACAGGTGGTAATTTCGACGTAAACTACAGCCCGGCAAGAAGCAGTGTGAACCAGGACGTCGCCAGGGGTTTCTTGTTCAATCCGTCCTGGACAGGCGGCCTGACATTCACAGTGACCCAACCACTGCTCAGGAACGCCGGAATCGAGATCAATAGGACCTTCATCAAGGTCGCCCAGAATAATGCCGTAGTCGAACAGCATGTGTTTCGAGACCGCGTCCTGACGGTTATCACGACGGTGGAACAAACCTATTGGGAGCTGGTGTTTGCGAATGAGAACTTGAAAGTAGCGCAAGCCGCCATGAAGGCCGCCGAAGAGCTGTTAGCGACCAACCGCGCCAAATCAAAGGCGGGCGTGATGTCCATCGTCGACGTACTGCAAGCCGAAGCTGCAGTCGCGTCGAGGGTGGAGCAAGTGTTGGTGGCCGAAAAAGCTATTCATGATCAGGAGGATCAACTGCGTCGTCTCTTGAATCCGGGCGAGGAGGACCTGCGGCAAGACGTCCGCCTTACACCCGCTGATTCCCCCGTTACCTATCTTGAGCCTATCAGCCTCCAGGAAGCGATCGATACCGCGATCGAACAACGGCCGGAGATCGTCCAGGCCAAAAAGAACATCGAGTCAGGCGAACTCAACAAACAATTTGCCCGAAATCAGTTACTCCCGACCCTGTCGTTTCAAGGCACCATGGGGCTTGCAGGTCTCGGCGGCGACTACGGCGAGTCCTTCACCAGAAACTTCAGCAGTGACTTCTACAACTATGGAGCGGGGCTAGTCCTCAGCTATCCGCTTGGTAACCGTTCCGCCATCAGCACCTACAACAAACGGCAGCTCGAAGCCAAAAACGCCGAGGCCGCGCTTACGAATGTGCGTCAGCAAATTATCGTCGGGATCCGCGAAGCAGTGCGCCGGGTCCAGACCGACTTTAAGCGCATCGAGACCACCAAGTCGGCACGGATCATGGCCGAGAAACAACTGCAGGCCGAGCAGGAGCGGTTAAAGGTCGGACTCAGCACAACTCGCTTCGTGCTCGATTTTCAACGTGATCTCGCCACAGCGCAAGGCAACGAGTTGCGCGCCATCGTCGATTACAACAAATCACTGTCCAATCTCGCGCGGCATAAAGCCACCACGCTGGACCGTTATCATCTCGAACTTTCGTAGCTGCCCTATGGCTTCCGGGCCAGATCGGCTCGCTCACAGTCGGATACCCACTGCAGGAGCAGCGCTGCCGCTGCTACCCATTGGAGCGACGTTCGGCTATTACTGGCTTCCCAGCTCACTCCGAGAAGAGCTTCTCGTCCAATTTACGCCTCAACTTCTCGCGTATCTGGCGATGAGCTTCTGGGCTTCGCGTACGTTTCAGATCTCGGTTCAACTGGGATTGGAAAAAGCGAAGCTGGGCGACGGACTGAAGTGGGGACTGGTCACAGGATTGTTGCTGGGATGTCTGAATACCTTCGTGATTCTCTCGATCTATCCCTCTCTCGGTTACGACATCACCTTCTTAAAGCACACGCCCCATGGGCGCCTTCCAGTCTTATTGATGGTGCCGTGGGTCATCTGCGGTATCGCCCTGTTCGTGGAAGTAAATTTTCGCGGCTTTCTCTTGGGGCGGCTTGTCGAACTTGAATCGACCTGGTGTGGAACCAATTCGAGCCGATGCTTTTCTCCTCTTGCATTGATCACGAGCACACTCACGTTTGCATTCGATCCATTCATGGAGAATACTTTTCGCCATCTCCACTGGATTGCTTTGTGGGATGGACTCATCTGGGGAGCTATTTGGATTCGAACCCAAAACCTTTGGATTACCATCGTCGCTCACGCGGTCGAAGTCATCGTGATGTATAGTGTCGTAAAAGTGGCGATAGGATGAGAATCTGCCGATCAGTTGATTGGCATCCAACTCAACAGATCAACAGATCGCTGAATGATTCGCTCATGAACCCTACCTTCTCCAGTTATCTGGCCAACGATGTATTCGGTGATCCCGGTGTCTATGTGGAAATCCGCTGGTCGAAGCGAGCGTTGCTCTTTGATCTCGGGCACAACGACGGGTTGGGACCGACCAGATTGCTCCGGGCCGGCGAGATTTTCATCTCCCATACACACATGGATCATTTCATTGGATTTGACGCTGTTCTGCGCGTCGGGCTCGGGCGAGGCAAGACGCTCAAACTGTTCGGCCCACCAGGCCTGATCGCCAATGTCCATGGCAAACTGCGCGGCTATACCTGGAATCTTGTAGATGGCTACCCCCTCACAATCGACGTCCGGGAATTTCACAGAAACGAGATGCAACAGACGGTGTTCCGAGCGAGTGACGGCTTCCAGCCGTCCGAACAAGCAACGATTTCAACTCCACCCACCAGTGGCCCACTCTTCACCGTGCTGGAAGATCCGATGTTTACGGTCAAAGCCGTGGCCTTGAATCATCGCATTCCCTCATTCGCCTACTCGCTGGAAGAGCAATTTCACATCAACGTCAACAAACAGAAATTGCATGAGGCAGGTCTTAGGGTCGGCGCTTGGCTCAAAGATGTGAAGCAGTATATCTGGCAAGGCAAACCGGACGATTTCCGCTTCACAGTGGCGCTCTACGACGAGCATCGACGAGCAGAGCAGGAATTTATACTGGGAGAAGTGAAGGATCGGTTCCTGACGATCTCACGAGGGCAAAAGATCGCGTACGTCGTCGACGCGCGCTATGACAAGGAGAACGAAGCCAAGATCGTCGCGCTCGCTCAGGGAGCAGATATCTTCTATTGCGAGTCACCGTACCTGGATTGTGATGCAGAAAAGGCGCACGACCGGTATCATTTGACAGCCAGACAGGCTGGACACATGGCGCGCAAGGCTCAGGTCCGAGACCTCGTGGTGTTTCACTTCTCACCGCGCTATACCGGTCAGGGCGAGGCGCTGGAACGAGAAGCGATGGAAGCGTTTCACGGAAATGAAGAGGGAGGTTACGGGTGAACGATCTCAGCAAGTATGTGCTCTATTTTTTGTTAGGCGGCTCGATCGTCAGCTTCTCCACCTATCTTGGCTCACAAGGCAAATCGTTCCTGGCCGCCATGGCCAGCACTTTCCCCGCCATCACCGGCGTGACCTTTATCCTGCTCTACGCCAACGGGGGTGGTGCGACAACGGTCGACTATGCCAAGAACTTGCTGTGGTTCGTCCCGCCCTGGACCGTCTACGTCGTCGCCATGATCATGGGCATTCCTCGTCTCGGCTTCTGGCCAGCGATGGTCGGCTCGCTTGTTCTATATATGGGATGCATCGGTCTCGTAAAGATGGTGCTGCGATAGATAAAAGCTTCCTACTTTACTCAACAACCACCGCCGTCCCGTTCGCGCTGACCATCAACATGCTGCTGTTGGTGCCGATGGTTTCATAATCAATGTCGATGCCGATGATCGCATTGGCACCCAAGTTCCTGGCTTGTTCCTGCATTTCTTCAAGCGCAATATTCTTTGCCTTCCGGAGTTCCTTTTCATAAGCCGCCGAGCGGCCACCAACGATATCTCGAATCGACGCGAAAAAATCCCGAAAGATATTCGCACCGAGGATTGCATCACCGGATACCAATCCGAGATACTTTACCGCTCTCTTCCCTTCGATACTGTTGGTCGTGGAAAGAATCATGAGTCCTCCGGGTTAAGTGCCATCATCTTCCCATTGAGAGAGTTGCATCGCCAGGCCTTTTGCTGAATCGCACATGAATATACCAACGCTTTACCCACGAACAATAACGACGCCGGAGGGTGGGTCATTGTGCACCCTACCCCCTGATTGTCCCCGTGCTTTGACCGACTCATGCACAAAATCGCCTGGATTGATCGTTCGCTGTGGGTCTTTTATTGGGTCGAAGCTCTTGGAAACTACGGCATCCGGATCACACAAAATCTCACGTTGCTTCAACTTGTCCTCGTCGACAGGAAGGCCGGCTTCCTTAGCCATCCGGAGCATCCAACAGAGGGCAATGTTTCCGAGACCGGGACATTGCCCACCACCAATATCTGAATGAACCCCACGGAACCACACCTCTTGTAGGCAATCTCCAATTGCCCTGCCCTTCCTCGGTATGACTCGAGTCAGACAAAAGTTCCCTCGCCGCTCATCGAGCGCCATCGCGTGATAGCAATGTTTGACGTTGTCGGGCAGAGTGAGGTCCCAGCCAATATTCAGATCATTTCCTGGAAGCCCAAAACAAGCGACCGTATCCCAAAGCCCGAGAAAGCGAACCTCGGCCCCTGACTTCTCCTCCTGCACTTGATTGGCAAAGTGCAACGCAAGAGACGCTCCTCGACTAAACCCAATAATGTCGATCGTCCGATCACCTTCCGCAAAGTACTGATTCAGTTGCTCCATCGCTCTGTTGATCCGAAACCGCCCGCCCACTCCAGCGAAACCACCGAGGAGCTTTCCAATAAATCCCAGCCGACTTCCGACCCCCTCCAGGTAGAACACATTCATATCAAGGGGAAGGCACTTGCAGAATGCGAGAACGTTCGTCTCCTTGATTTCATCCGCTTCGTCCACATTCCACGTTCCATCAAAGGCATAGAGCGCCATGAGGAGTCCCCCTTTCGTGATGGTCAACAGTGTTTAATCAGCTATAAATCAATAAACGAATTCTATTCGATCAGGGTTACTTCAAGCCGCAATGCATCGCTTACCACAACCGACTGCAATACGCCATGGCAGCGCTCGGCGCCGCCGCCCTGGCCATTCGAGCGGACTGTCTGAATATTGACAATAGGCACACATCGTCATAGCATGGCTCAATATGGAAGAGTGGGATTATGCCTTCGACCCGGATAAGAACGCCTGGCTTATTCGGGAACGAAGAATCAGCTTCGAACAGATCATCGCTCTGATCGAAAGCGGCAATCTCGTTCAGGTGCTGGAACATCACGACCGCGAGCGCTATCCCAACCAGCTTCTCTATGAAGTCGATGTGGACGGATATATATACGTCGTGCCGGTCGTGAGAGAACACCAAACACTGTTTTTGAAGACCATCTATCCCAGCCGAAAGGCCACCAGAAACCGAGCGAAAGGACGCACCACATGAAGAAGAAAACTGTGCTGGACAAAGACGAGGAAAAGCTCATCGCTGAGTACGAACGCGGTGCCTTCAGGCCGGTCAAGAATCAGGACATGGCCAGAAAAGAAGCCATGGAAGCTGCCAGGCGCTACACGCGCAAGGACGCCCGGATCAATATCCGGTTATCGACCGCCGACCTTGAAATGCTCAAGCGGCGCGCCGCCGAGGAAGGCCTGCCCTATCAAAGCCTGATAGCCAGCATCCTTCATAAATACGTCAGCCGCTCTGCGCTACAGACAAATTAACCAGAAATACGTTCGTGCTGAGCTTGTTGAACCATGAACGAACTGCCTGAAGTCACACGCCCTTCGACATGCCTACTCTGAGCTTGTCGAAGAGCTCAGGGCGAACGGATTAAGACACAACACTATTAAGACTACTCGCCCTGCAGAATCGGAGGCAAAGGGTCAAAGAACAAAGGGCACAGGGTTAGGGCTCAAGGTCCTGGGCAAGACGGAAGCCGAGGTAGGTGTTGCGGTCGTCGGCGTAGTTCCAGTTCCGGCCCCAGGCACGCAACTGCATCGGTCTGTCGTCCCAGGAACCGCCCCGGATCATGCGCCGGCCGCATACGCCATCATTTTCCTCTAGCCAGGCTGAACCATCCTCAGGAGCGCCCTCATAATTACCGTGCCAGCAATCCTGCACCCATTCGTAGACATTGCCACTCAGGTCAAAGAGGCCGAGCCCATTGGCCTTCTTACTCCCAACCGTCTGCGTCTTGTCCGTCGAATACACCGCGTAATCGCCTAGGGAAGGTCTGATTTATTCGCCTCGCGGGATGTGCTAAGGGTAACGCAGCACTGAATTGGAGGCGCCCCCCATGCTGCAACAGACATTGGCCGAGGTGACGTTCGAGCAATATCGCAAGCCCACCCGCCGAGAGCGGTTTCTCGACGAGATAACCCGTGTGGTGCCGTGGGCGGAATTAGTGGCCGTGATCGAGCCGGTCTATCCCAAGGCCGAAGGGCCGGGGCGTCCACCGGTGGGCGTCGAACGTATGCTGCGGCTGCATTGTCTACAACAGTGGTTCAATCTGTCAGACCCGGCCGTGGAGGAAGCCCTGTATGACTCCCGCGCCATGCGGCAGTTCGTGGGCATTGATCTGGGCCGTGAGCCCGTGCCCGATGAAACCACGATTTGCAAGTTTCGGCATCTCTTGGAAGCACACCAACTGGGCCAGCAGCTCTTTGCACGGATCGGGGAGTATCTGGCGACCCGCGGCATGACGGTCAGTCGCGGGACCATTGTGGATGCGACCATCATCAGTGCTCCCAGTTCCACGAAGAATCGTCAAAAGGAGCGGGATCCCGAGATGCATCAGACCAAGAAGGGCAACCAGTGGTACTTCGGCATGAAGGCGCATATCGGCGTGGATAGCCAGACAAAACTGATTCATTCGGTCGCCGCGACTGCCGCGAATGTGCACGATAGCCAGGTGTTACCGGAGTTGCTGCATGGCCAGGAGACCCGGGTGTGGGGCGATGCCGCCTACAGCGGGCAACGCGACGTGCTCCGGCAGCACGCGCCCAGGGCCAAGAGTTTTGTCCAGGCCAAGGCTCATCGCCATCGGCCTCTGAGCGAGATGGAACGCGCCCGGAATCGCACGAAGTCGAAAGTTCGGGCAAAAGTTGAGCATGCGTTCTTGGTGATCAAGCGGATCTTTGGGTGGGCCAAAGTCCGCTATCGCGGGCTGGCGAAGAACACCCACTGGCTCCAGATCAGTTGCGGCTTGGCGAATCTCTATGTGGTGCGACGGCGGCTGTTGGCGGGAGCCTCGTGAACAGGTGTGTGAAGGGGGCATGGGCGGCCCGGTGGCGGACGAACCGCAAGCACGACGCTCCCGGACCAGCGGATACCCAGCGGATGACCCCAATTGATTCGCTCAGAAACAGAATTCCGCGTGCAAACGTGAATTAATCAGACGTTCCCTAGCTGCTTCTCATCCGAAGTCCCTGCCCAGATCTGATCTTTCCCCCCACTTCGTGCGGCATATTCCCATTCCGATTCTGTCGGAAGGCGATAGTGTTTGCCTGCTGCTTGCGAGAGCCACTTCGCGTACGCCACTGCATCATCCCATGAGACGTTGATCACGGGACGGCGGCCTCGTCCCCATCCGCGATCGCCTGGCTGTTTACCGCCGGTCAGTTCCACATAGCGATCATATTCTGCAAATGTCACTTCATACTTGCCCATGGCGAACGGTTTGATCGTCACCTGTCTGGCAGGCTGTTCATCCTCGGACGGTAGACCGCGGATATCTCCTTGCTGATAGCTCACCCCTGGGATCGTAACCATTTCCGGCTCCGCCACCGACACCAGATGCAACCGAACCAGAACAATCGATGCGGCATATTGAACGTTCACTCCCGCCTTCCACAACCAGCCAACCATCCCCATCCCTAGAACTAGGAGTAGAAGCGCCAGATTGAGGTACCATTGCCGTCGCGTAGCTCTCTCGACCGCTTCGGCACGCTCTGCCTCTGCCACTTGCGCCCGAGCCGCCTCTGCCGCTTGCGCTCGCTCCGCCTCTTGCGCCCGAGCCGCCTCTGCCACTCGCGCCCGCTCCGCCGCTTGTAATCTTAATATATGGAGCTCCTGCTGGGCTTGCCGTGCCTCCTCTGCCGCCTTCTGCGCTTGTTCTGCCGCTGCGGCTCGCGCGCGTTCGGCTTCTTCACGTTTGGCTGCTTCCTCAGCGAGGCGCTTCGCCTGTGCCAGCTCATGCTTGGCCCGCTGCTGCTCCGCCTGCGCCGCCCGTTCACGAGCCTCGGCACTGTGCCTGATGTAGTCCTTTTCTTCATCGGTCAGCATGTCCGCTTTCTGAGAGAGCCGGCGTTGCGCCTCCACCAGCAACGCACCTCGGAGCAGCGTGCCTTCGTCCTGTGTATTGTGCTGCCATTCGTTCACGCGCCCTCTCAGCCGCTCCCGCCACAGCAGAAACTCACGATCCTCATTCAGCCATCCTTGCAACCGTTGCCACTGGCGGATCAGCGCTTCGTGACTGACTTCGACGGTCTCTTCTCCGGCCACCGCGCGATTGGTCACCAAGAGTCGCGCGTCTGCGAGTTTCTTGACGACATCCATCGCGACCGAACCGATTTCTGAGAGCGCCGCTCTGCGGCGGGTATCCTCACCGGTTTCGCCAGCCCGGACCACTTGAAGGAAGACGCGTTTCACCGCCTCTTGTTCCAAGGGAGTGAGCTTGTCAAAGACCTCTTCGGCCTTCTTCGCCACGGCGCCCTGCAACCCGCCCATGGCTTCGTAAGCCTGGTGTGACAGTTCTGGGCCCTGGCGGTCTTCATCATCCCACAAGAGTTTGAGCACGAACTCGAGCAGGGGCAGATGGCCGGGTTCATCACCGACGTCGTCCAGGATCCGTGTCACAAGACCGGCGGCAAAGGACAGTTCGACGCGTTGGGCCGGGGACGTGACGGCCTGTTCCAATTCGGCTCGCGTCATCGGTCCCACATTGACCTGCGCGCCCTGCAGTCGGTCGGAGAGCGGGCGATAGGACAGCGCCTTTCCGACAAAGTCCCCGCGGAGTGTGAGAATCGCGGTCCATGAGCCTCTCTCGCTGGCATCGAGCATTTCATCGATGAACCGGCGGCGTGTGTGATCATCCTTCGCGACCGTATAGAGTTCCTCGGCTTGATCGATGACGAGCAACAACCGATTCGTTCCCGATTGCTTTTCCAGGATGCGCAGGCCGACGTCGTGCAGGCTGACTTCTTTCTTCGCGAAGGCGTCCGCAAGCTTGTTGATCTTCAACAAGCGATCTGTTTCATCCATCGTTTCCGGCTCAAGGAGCGGAGACACCGATCGCGCAAGGGCCTTCAGCGGTTCATCGCCAGGAAACAGGGTCGCGACTTCCCAGATCGTTTCTTTCTCCTGCCGTAGCTGCGGGACGAGGCCGGCTCTCACGACCGACGACTTGCCGGAGCCCGATGCCCCCACTACGGCGATGAACCGATGCTGCCGGATGGCCTCATGGAGATTTCGGATTGCGGCCGTCCGCCCAAAAAAGAACGGTGCATCCTCTTCCCGAAAGTAGAGCAGGCCGCGGTAAGGACAGAGGGTCGTACGGGTGACTCTGAGGCGTTCGGCAAGATCCGGTCCGGGCGCTTCCCCTCGGATAGCTCCGGCAAGCAGCGAAAGCAACCCCGGATCATCCGTGCCCTGGCGCAAATCGACCCAGGTATTCTGCCCAAGGAAGCCTAGTACCGGATCCGAGCCCGGCAGCAAGACGGGGATGACCGGAAAGTCCGCTTTGCGCCCCTGTCGATCCAGCGCAAAGTTTGATTCCCGCGTCTGCCATGGTCCCATTTCTCCGGGGCCAATGCACACGGCGACCGCACGGCACGAAACCAGTGTCTGTTCTAGCGCCTGTGGCCAGGGCCTGCCCGGGACGAGGTACCAGCGATCGAGGAATGGCTTGAGGCCCTGATCTCGGAGTGATCGCGCGATGCGCTCAACTGGCTCGCGGTCGCGCCAGTGGTAGCTGAGAAAGACATCGAACTGATCAGGAGGCATTGGGATCTCTGTTTTGAGCGATGCTCAGACCGTAAAGAATGACTGCTACGGCGGTATTCGTATAGCCGACACCCCGAGCTTTGCGGATTTTACGCTTTCAACAGACAAAGGCAAGAACCAGAAACTCCTAGAGTGTGTCCCAGAAATACGTTCGTGGTGAGCCCTTCGATTGGCTCAGGACAGGCTTGTCGAACTCTGCAGTGAGCCCGGTCGAACTGCATGAACGGAACTGCCTGAAGCCATACGCCCTTCGACAGGCTCAAGGCGAACGGATTCTGACAAGAATTTCTGGGATACTCCATAAGCCCCCATATCGCCATCACTGTTCCTTCATTGAACCAGCTTCAGACTGTTGCTACGATGATCGGTCATCCCGATGCAGGAGCGATCGCTGTGCCGAACCCTCTGAACCACAATCCCTCGGCTGGTCACCTCATTATCGAAGGGGCCCGACAGAATAATCTGAAGAATGTCTCGCTGCGCATTCCCCATAATCAGGTGACGGCCATTACCGGTGTGTCTGGGTCCGGAAAATCCTCGCTGGCCTTCGATACGATCTTCGCCGAAGGCCAATGGCGGTATGTCGAGTCCCTCTCGACCTATGCCCGCATGTTTCTCGACAAGGTGGCCCGTCCGGATGTGGATCGTCTTCTCAATGTGCGCCCAGCCATCGCCATCGAGCAGAAGAATCAGGTGCGCACTGCTCGTTCGACGGTCGGCACGACGACCGAACTCGCCGATCTCCTGCGCCTGCTGTTCGCCAAGGTCGGCAAACCCACCTGCCCAGACTGCAAGCAGGAAGCCCGTTCGTTTCAGCCTGACACCGTGGCAGACGACCTCCTAACACGATGGCCCGATGCCCGGGCGATGGTGCTGTTCCCCATTGCGACTCCTTCCTCAAAAGAAGAACCTGTTTTCATCCACTCACTTCTCACACGCGGATTCACCCGAATGAAGACCACCGACGATGTGCTCGATTTGCACGAGGTCAAACCGCCCTCACTCCATACATTCTCCTCGCTCCACATCGTCCTCGATCGCCTGGTGATCCGGGAGGACAACCGCACTCGGCTGGTCGAAGCAATCGAAACGGCGTTTCGTGAAGGAGAGGGCAGCTGTTCGATCGACATCATCGACCATGGACGCCAATCCTACAGCACGCGATTTCTCTGTCAGCATTGCGGACGGACTTTCGAACCCTTGAAGCCGATCCTCTTTTCATTCAACCATCCGCTTGGCGCTTGTCCTGAATGTAAAGGGTTCGGCAACGTGCTGCGGTATGATCCGGAGCTGGTCATCCCCGACCCAACCAAGTCGCTCGCCCAAGGAGCCGTCGAGCCCTGGAGCAAACCCAGCTCCGCCTGGTGGCAGAAACAGATGTTGCCGGCGATGAAACGGCACAAGGTTGATATCACGGCTCCCTTCAAATCTCTGCCGAAAGACACGCAACGATTGCTCTGGGAGGGCGACAAATCCTTCGACGGGATTCATGATTTCTTCGAGTACCTCGAAGGGAAGCGCTACAAACTGCATGTCCGCGTCTTCCTCAGCCGCTATCGCACGCCCTTCGATTGCCCCGGTTGCCATGGCAGTCGCCTGAAGCCGGATGCGCTGTTCGTCAAAATTGCCGGCGCCGACATCCACCAAACGATGGAGCGGACCGTAGAGAGCCTTTCAAAATGGGCGGAATCCTTGCCCCTATCGCCCTTCGAGCAAGAAATTACCGCGGATATTCTCCGACAGCTCCGAGCAAAACTGGGATTCCTCCGGCGTGTCGGCCTTGGGTACCTGACGCTCAATCGGCAGACCAAGACCCTCTCCGGTGGCGAGGCACAGCGGGTCGCGCTTGCCAACCAGCTAGGATCTCAGTTGGTCGGCACACTGTACGTCCTCGATGAACCGACCATCGGCCTTCATGCAAGGGATACTGATCTCTTGGCCGGCATCCTCCACGATCTGGCCGACACCGGCAATACAGTCGTCGTCGTCGAACATGACCGCCGCATGATCGAATCGGCTGACTACCTTGTCGAACTCGGCCCCCATTCCGGCGAAAAAGGGGGTGAGATCGTCTGCGCGGCATCTACGCAGGAATTCATCCAGGACCGTCGGGCAACCACCGCCCGGTACTTGCGCGGCGAAGAACAGATTCTCCAACCCAAATCACGACGATCCGGAAACGGCAAGATGCTGGTGATCGCCGGCGCGAACGAACACAATCTGAAGGATCTATTCGTTCGCATCCCTCTCGGCATGCTTGTCTGTGTGACCGGCGTGTCAGGTTCAGGCAAGAGTACGCTGGTTGAAGATACCCTCTATCGATCCGTCGCCCGGGCCTTCCGTGTGGAATCCCTCCCCATGGGGCGTTTCAAGGCGATCAAAGGCATCGAGCACCTCAAAGGTATCCGCTTAATCGACCAACAGCCGATTGGACGCACACCTCGATCCAATCCCATCACGTACCTGAAAGCGTTCGATGAGATTCGCCGGCTGTTCGCCGCCGAACGAGCAGCGCTTCACCAAGGATTCACCCCCGGCCACTTTTCATTCAATGCCGCCGGTGGCCGCTGCGAACGCTGCGAAGGCAGCGGAGTGGAAAAGTTGGAAATGTACTTTTTCGAGGATATCTACGCACCCTGCGAGGTTTGCGAGGGCCGGCGCTTCAAACCGGAGATCTTGAAGATTCGCTACCGTGGCAAGAATGTCTCCGAAGTCCTCAACATGACGGTGGAGGAAGCCTTTTCCTTTTTCACTGGAACGCCGAAGCTGCAAGACAAACTGCACCTACTCAACAGCATCGGCCTCGGCTATCTCCGCCTGGGCCAACCCGCTACCACTCTGTCCGGGGGCGAAGCCCAACGACTGAAAATCGCCACCGAACTCAAGGACGCCTCTGCAAAAGATGTACTCTATATCATGGATGAGCCGACGACCGGTCTGCACTTTGAAGACATCAAGAAGCTCCTCGCCATTCTTCACAAACTCGTGAATGCCGGCAACACGCTGGTTGTCGTCGAACATAACCTCGACGTGATCAAGTCCGCCGACTGGATCATCGACCTCGGCCCCGAAGGCGGGGCAGCCGGGGGACAGATTGTGGCCGAAGGAAGGCCGGAACAGGTGGCGAAAGTATCAGCATCGCACACCGGACGATTTTTGGCAAAAGTCCTAACAGGTGAGGTTCGCTAACGCACCAGAGACCAAGCACGTATCGTTTGCCGAATCATGCCTCATTTGTTTATAGCTGATGTGCACAGTGGAGGGCATATGGCGGTCTTTATGAAACACAAGTACCTCATACTGGACCAGCGCAAAATCAATGCAGCGAAGCGGTACTTCGGGGTCGACGCTGAGGAGGAGGCGATTGATAAGGCGTTGTCGCTTCTTGTTGAGGAACAGCGGCTCAGCAAAACCTTGAGGCCGCTCAAGGGATTCTTGAAAGGTGACAAGCGGCCCTGGCCTT
Source organism: Nitrospira sp. (assembly GCA_019636835.1). GTDB lineage: Bacteria > Nitrospirota > Nitrospiria > Nitrospirales > Nitrospiraceae > Nitrospira_D. The sequence continues at coordinate 10,679 of JAHBWU010000046.1, read as the reverse complement.
ACCGATAGACTCCAGGTTAGCTTTCTATGTACGAGGGACATCTATCTATCGCATGATCGTAAATCACCAACAAAGCTGCGCTTCATTGGCAGCCAGTTAGGTACGACGTCAGCTGTTTTCCGACTTGCTCCCCTCTTTTGCCGGCTGTTCGCCCGCCAGCTTCTTCTGCAGATATCTTTTGCTGAACGTCGTGATGGAAAAAGCAAGCCCTACCGCGATGGGGACAAAGATTGCCGAGGCGAGATTCACGTTCTTGAGCCAACCGAGCTCGGCAAATCCTTTGAAGACGTAACCCGCCAGCCCCGCCAGGTAGTAGGCAATCACGATTATTGACAAGCCTTCAACGGTATGTTGCAGGATCACTTGGCTCTTGGTTGTTTTGTCCACGCTTTGGAGCAGGGCGAGGTTTTGCGATTCCAGGATCAAGTCGATACGGGTCCGAATGATCGCGATGATACCCTCAAATCCGCCCCGGAGCGTGTCGATGCGACGCAAGAGCTGCTGATAGCCTTCCGCCACTCCCGTAATGCCTCCCAACACATAGTCGGAGATCGGACGGTAGGAGTCCATTGGATGTTCGGCGATGGACGTCAACGTCGTGTGCACGATCTTGTCGTAGGGTAGAGAGGCGGACAACTCGAAGTGCAGCTTTCCTGCCATACGGTTCGTCTTCAACAGATCCTGGGTGAGGGTGTTCAGCCATCGCTGCAACGTCTCCGAGTTGGCATGCCCGATGTGCGACGTGATGATTTCGCGCTGCTTCAAGTGAACCTGCTCAAATTTATAGACCTGATCGATGGCGGCGGAGAACAGCGGCTTTTGCATCAATAACAAATGATAATAGGTCTCGACCCGCACAATAGCATCGACGATGTCTTTCAGACGTGAGGGATCGCCTTGCGACGGTCCGACGCTGACCCAGTACCGCTCTCGTCCCTGGTCGTCCGGAGTGAAGCTCGTTGCGACGCAGGTCTGTTCATTGAAGATTCGACTTCCGTACAAGACGGGACCAGGCATCAGGCCACGCAGTTCGCTCCGCGCCGGCAGCAGGCCCGTCGTGAGCAGAATGTCCAAGCGGCAGACCATCGATCCGAGCGGCTCCACAGGAAACGTGTAATCCGGAAACGTCAATGGTCCGAAGACCACCGTCCCCTTCGCTTGCGACGGCACATGCCAGAGTTGGTAGTTATAGTATTCCGTATGTGCCTGCCAGATGAGGATGAGCCGATCGCCGGTCGCGGCCTCCTTCACACCGTAGCCGAAATTGTCACGGAGTTCGGTTGTCTCAGTGGGAACCTTGAAATGCCCCAGCAGCGATTGGAATTCCGATCGACTGGCCGGACGCTGCGTCGGCGGATCAGACATGCGAAACGCTTTGTAATGCACATGGGCCGGAGCACGCAGCCATTTCCCGATCGGCTGGTGCGGACGTTCGTGCAACTTTCTCAAGAACGTTTCAGTCCCTGGCCGAGACATCTCCGACTGACTCACCTGTTCCTCCTCTCTCCCTGGACTAATTTCCACCGGCTCCCCCCATTCCCTCGACCGACGCGCGCGCCACCATCCGGTGAAAAGCACACCACGGATGATCGCTGCGGCAACTCACACAAAACGGCACATGGAAGAACAGCCACACGCAACCAGGTTTCGTAGACCCTAGCATCCGGCGCGGAAAGCTTCAACGATGATGTGGTGGATGCTGCCGCAGAAACGGGCAGATGATTCAGTTGCAGGATGGATCGAAGGGCATTTGGGCGTATGGCTGATAGGCTTCACCCAGCGTGAGAAGGATATCTCCCCAGACACGCGTCGGATCCTTTTCAAATACCGCCTGCGGGTCCGCAGGCAACGTAATCCACGATCCGGTCTTCATCTCATTCTCCAGCTGTCCCGGTCCCCATCCTGAATACCCAAGATAGGCGCGGAAGGATTCTTTCGTCCCGACACCGGTGAGAATGCGTTCGACCATACCGACGTCTCCGCCAAGACAGACACCGTCGAATACGTGGTGAGCATTGTCCGGAAACTGGTCGCCTCGATAGAGCAGCATCACTTGATTCGTCTGCACTGGACCACCGGCATAGAGGACATGGCCTGATCCTTCGATCACCGGGACCTGGGGCAAGGCTTCAGAAATGGACATGGCCGTCGGACGATTCACGATGACGCCGAGCGCTCCTTCCGGCCCATGTTCGCACAGCAAGACGACCGTCTGCCGGAAGTTGGGGTCACGCAGGCCCGGCGCAGCGATCAGAAAAATGCCTTTACGCAGTTCGGTGTTCATGAATAAAATCCTACCCTGCCCAGCCAACTAGCGCAAGCGCTGAGCTTCTCTCAGCAGGATATGGAACTTGGTGTCACATTTTGTACAGCGACGTGCGGCGGTCACGAAGGAGATCGTTGTAGCGATTCAAACTTTTGTTGCGGGCTTGCGCCGGATCAATCTCAACGATGGTCAGTTCCTCTTGGTCTGGAGATGCCCGATGTTGAATGACCCCCTTGGGTGTGACCACTTCGCTCTGGCCGATGTAGGTCAGGCGTTCTTTTCCACCCCGTGCTTCGCTGCCGATGCGATTGCACGTCACGGCAAACACCCGATTTTCAAGGCATCGGACCGGCATGGAATCCGGGCAGTTCGGCAAGACCAGGTTGGACGGATGGCAAATGATGTCGGCTCCTTGCGTCGCTAAGGTCCGTGCCGCCTCCGGATAGTACCAATCGAAACAAATCATAATACCGATCCTCGCTGACCCGATATCCCACACAAGAAATCCAGAGTCACCGGGAACGAAGCATTGCGTCTCTTCGTAAAAGAGATGGGTCTTCCGATAGCACCCAAGAAAACCCGAGGGACCTACAAGGACGGCGGAATTGTAACAGCTGGGGCCGGATCGTTCAGGAAGTCCCGCCACAAGATGCATCTTGCGGCGTTTCGCGATGTCGATTAGACGACGTACCGTCGGACCGTCTGGAACCGGCTCAGCAAGCTGTTGCGCCTCCTCCCGTGAGAGAAACTGATAGCCGGACGCGAACAACTCCGGCAACACGATGAGATCCGCCTCCGCATGTTCCAGCTTGGCCGTGACCATCTCCAGATTCTTGGCCACCTCACCGAACTGCGGATCGAATTGGTAAAACCCGACGCGCACCTCAGACTCCCTTCATACAAGAACGGGCAGGGATTCTATCCCTGCCCGTTCTTGAAAACACCTTGCGAGACTCCGCTCGCGGCTTTCAGCCGCCGGCTAGTTCACTTCAGCCAAATGCGTGGCTGCTCCCTCGGCATGTTCGGTACAGGCATCGGCATGTCCGGCTTTACCATGCTTAACGGCTTCCGTTAAATGTTTCACACCTTCCGCCCCATGTGGGTTTTTCGCTACGGCTTGCGCGTGTTTGAGCGCTTCACTCGCATGCTCGACACAAGCATCGGCATGGCCCTCTTTCCCATGCGACACGGCGGCCTTCGCATGTTCAACGGCTTCTGCCGCATGCTTGTCTGCGGCGAGCGCTGAACCATTGAGCACCGGAGCGCCGACCAACACGCCAAGCCCAAATACCAACATCGCACTACGAAGGACTCTTCTCATCATGGCTGCCTCCTTGACGGTTGAAGATTCGCAGGTTCCACGTGAAACAATTTCGTAAATTCACAATTACACAGCGCTCCTCAGGCTGTCAAGCCGGTTTGGAGGCCGGATCAAACCCGAGAATTTTCCGGAGCGCATGAAGATCTTTTTCAACTGGACAGGCAAAGTCCCGACTCCACTCCCACCACGATCCGGGGTAGTTGCTGATCTTCGGGTATTCGACAAGCTTGATGAAATAGAGCCACGCCGATCGCACACCGCCGGTACGGTAGCAAATGACTTCCGGCTCGCTCCGTATCCCCTTTGCCACCAACATCTCCTTGATCACGGAGAGATCTTTGACGGTCGCGTCCTTGTTCAGGAAGCCATTCCACGCCACGTGGATGGCTGAGGGGATGTGACCGGACCATGGGAGACCGGGCACCTCTTTCCCAAGATATTCCTCAACACTGCGCGCATCGAGAATGGCCGTCCGAGGATGCGGCTCCCTGATGAGACCTTGCTTCCTCCTGTGAGAGGAATTGATAGCCCGAGGCGAACAGCTTCGGCAGGACGATGAGATCCGCGTCCACATGTTCCAGCTTGGCCGTGACCATCTCCAGATTCTTGGCCACCTCACCGAACTGTGGGTCGAATTGGTAAAACCCGACTTGCACCGTAGACTCCGTTTCATACAAAAGCGGGCAGGGATTGTGTCCCTGCCCGCTTCAGCAAAGGCACCTTGTCGCAGCCGTGGCTGCTTCTCGTCGGCTACTGCTCTTTCACTTCAACCAGGTGTGTGGCCGCCCCCTGGGCATGTTCGGTACAGGCATCGGCATGCCCAGCCTTTCCATGTTGCACGGCTTCCGTGAGGTGCTTGATACCTTCATCCAAATGCGGGCTCTTCACTTTCGCACCCTTCGCAAGTTTGAGCGCTGCATCTGCATGTTCGGCACAGACATCCGCGTGTCCTTCCTTGCCGTGCGACACGGCGGCCTTTGCATGATCAACCGCATCTCGGACATGTCCGGCGAGCGCCATGCCGTTCAGCATTGGTATGCCGACCAACACGCCAAGCCCGAGCACCAACATCGCACTACGAATGATTCTTCTCATCATGGCTGCCTCCTTCATGGTTGAAGATTCGCAGGTTCCACGTGAAGAAATTTTGTGAATCCACATTTACACATACACAGCGCTCCTGGCCCTGTCAAGAAGGCTTGGCTGCTGGATCGAATCCGAGAATTTTTTGAAGCGCGTGCAAATCTTTCTCGACAGGGGCCGCAAAGTCCCGACTCCATTCCCACCATGATCCAGGATAGTTGCTGATCTTTGGATATCCGACAAGCCTCAGGATGAAATAGAGCCACGCCGATCGCACACCGCCGGTACAGTAGCACACGACTTCCTGTGCGCTCTGTATTCCTTTTGCCTCCAACATCTCCTTGATCACGGCCAGATCTTTGACGGTCGCGTCCTTGTTCAGGAAGCCATTCCACGCCACGTGGATGGCTGAGGGGATGTGACCGGACCGTGGGAGACCGGACACCTCTTTCCCAAGATATTCTTCAACGCTGCGCGCATCCAGAATGGCCGTCTGAGGATGCGGTCCCCTGACGAGGCCTTTCAGATCGTCCTTCAACGCGATCAGAGCCCGCACCGGTTGAGCATTGAAATTCCCCATCATTGGAGAGACCGGCCCATGCTCGAACGGCCGTTTCTCGGCCGTCCATTTCACCCACCCACCATCCAAAATGCGCAGGCGTTTGTGGCCGAGATATTCCAACATCCAAAACATCCGCCCTTCATCGCCCCAATTGTCGAATGGATTGGAGTAGATCACGACATCACTATCTTGATTCATTCCGAGCCGTCTCAGGATCCGTTCAATCTGGCCGAGATCGGGGTTGAGCAATCCCTTCGGCGCGGCGTTGGGATCACTGTACTCATGCCACGTCGAATGCACGGCTCCGGGGATATGTCCGCCGAATTCGTACGCGGCCTTACCGCGGACATCGATGACGACAAGATCAGGCCGACCCAAGTGTTGCTGAAGCGTTTCGGTTTCAATCAATAACGGATGCTTCATGATGTCTTCTTTCCAGTTCGCAGTAGAGTGATTCAAGCATGTAACAATGCGTTGATGTGCGCATCCACTGAGTGAGCCAAGGCAGTCAGATTGTAGCCGCCCTCCAAGGACGAAAGGATGCGCCCCTGTGCGTGACGATTTGCAATACCCACTATGATATTCGTCAGGTCAGTGTACCCGGCATCTGTAAGGCCCATGCTTGCCAATGGGTCATCTTTGTGCGCATCGAATCCCGCTGAGATGATGACGAACTCCGGCTTGAACATGTCGGCTGCGGGAACGAGCGATTTGAGGAAGATCGTGTGATACTCCTCATCTCCCTCCCCTGCCTCCATCGGGACGTTGACTGTAAATCCTACTCCCGCTCCCTTGCCTCGCTCGGTGCCTCGGCCTGTCCCGGGGTAGTGCGGATACTGATGTGTGCTGAAAAAAAGCACGGACGGATCGTCCTCGAAACTGTGCTGTGTCCCATTCCCATGATGGACATCCCAATCGACGATCAGCACTCTGGTGACCCCGTATTTCTTTTGGACATAGCGCGCGGCGACGGCGACGTTATTGAAAAGACAGAACCCCATCGCACGCTCCGCCTCGGCATGGTGACCAGGAGGCCGGACGGCACAGAACACATGATCCACTTGCTGGGCCATGATGGCATCGACCGCGCTCAATGCGCCTCCTGCCGCCAAGTATGCGGCAGTCAATGAGCCGGGCGACATCGAGGTATCGGCATCGAGCGAGACACGGCCGCTCGTGGGCGCGTGGCGGTTCAGCGACGCCACATAGCTCGGCGAATGAATCTGCGCAAGCCATTCGTCTTCCGCCTTGCGCGCTTCGATCTTCGTCAGGCGGGCGAACGTACCACTCTGTTCAAGCTGCTGCATGATCGCGCGCAGCCTATTGGGAGACTCCGGATGTCCGGGTCCCATATCATGCTCAAGATAGGCGGGATGGTAGACGAGACCAGTGTTTCCCATCAGATAACCAGGACGGTCGACATCCCTTCTGGCTCCTCGCGCGCCGATCGCGCGGAGCACGAATGTAACGAGAACTTCGAGATCCGCTTCAGATTAGCATGCAGAAAACTCCATAGACAATGTGCGTCAGCGCTGCTATCGTTTGCCATCAACGACAGGAGCACACATGCCGAACCCAAGAATTGAGCCGCTGAAGAAAGTCCTCGCCATGGATCCGAGCGACGACGTCGCCTGGTTCGGGCTGGGGAAAGCCTATATGGACGATGGAAACTTCGAAGAAGCCGCCAAATCCTTACGCCAGTGCGTGACCGTTAAACCGACCTATTCGGCCGCCTATCTTGCACTTGCTCAGTCACTCCAAAAACTGGGGCGTCTGGATGAGTGTCGAACTGTCTGCGCCACAGGCATCGACGTATCGACAAAAAACGGCGACGCCATGGTCACAAAGAATCTCGAAGCGTTGAAGCTTTCGCTGCCATCGTGAAATCCAGACTCTCGCTCACTCCTCCCTTTCACCTTCCGTCTTGGACCATCCGTGCTGCGCGCCGGCAAACGCCCATTAGATCGGCTAGTGATCGCATGAAGTTCGTCATCCAACTCGCGTTGACCAATGTCACAGCTAAGACCGGCGGACCTTTCGGCGCAGCAGTGTTCGAAACCAAGACAGGACGACTCATTGCCGTCGGGGTAAACGTCGTCGAGCCCACCAACTGTTCACTCGCCCACGCCGAAATGGTGGCGATCGCGAATGCACACCGAGTCCTGAAGCATTTCGACCTCGGGGCGGACGGTATGCCGATACTCGAACTGGTGACGAGTTGTGAACCCTGCGCCATGTGTTACGGAGGGATTATTTGGTCCGGAGTTCGCAACCTCGTCTGTAGTGCGCGAGCGTCCGATGCAACAGCGATCGGGTTTGACGAAGCTCCCAAACCCAAAAACTGGGTCGCGACGCTGAAACGTCGAGGGATTTCCGTGGTTCAGGACGTGTATCGATCGGAAGCTATCGCAGTCTTTCAGCGTTATCAGCAAACCGGAGGACGAGTGTACAATGCCCGCATGGGATCATAACCATATTCAGCTAGGCTAGCCCTCAGTCTCCCACCAGCTCAGGGTATACCTGCACGAGCCGAAGCTCGAGGATCATCTCTGAACTCGCTCGTTCATTCGTTCGCAACGCTTGGAAGCATGCACTACATGTGTATATACTGACCCGTGCGGTTTGCATGGGATGAGCACAAAAACCGACTCAATATCGAGAAGCATGGAATTGCCCTTTCAGATTCCGAACAAGTCTTTGAGCGACCATTGCTCATCCGCCTTGACGAACGGAAGGACTACGACGAACCTCGTTGGATTGCGCTGGGAAATCTGGATGGAACAGTCGTCGTCCTGGTCTTTACCAGACGAGGAAACACCATCCGTTCGATTTCCATGAGAAAGGGAAACAAACATGAGCGCCAAATCTACCAAGACCGTGTCAAAACGGCGTCGCACGGGCTGCGCGAAACTACAGAAGATGACTGACCACGATATTGATTACTCGGACATCCCTGCTACGGACGCCAAGTTTTGGGACAAGGCACAGGTCGTGCTCCCGCCCGTCAAAACCCATTTGTCCTTACGGTTGGACGAAGATATCGTGGAATGGTTTAAGCGGCAAGGAGCCGGGTACCAGACCAAGATCAACGCCGTTCTGCGGTCCTATGTCCAGGCACATTCGGCTAAGAGCAAAGCGTGAGTCGTCCGCAAACACCCTGTAAGTGCATGTGCCAGAGCGCCGACACCATCACCGCTGACGCTTCTTCATTTCCTCTGACCAAGGTCGGTGGTCGTCTGTGGCCTCTTTTTGAATTCCCTCCTAATACCTACTTCTTAATCTCCTGGACTTGGGTCAGAAACGCATTGAACACCTCTGCGAATTTCTCGACCTGCGCCACCGCGCCGTCCACTTTTCCGGATTGGCGATAGGGTACAAGCACATTACGGCTTGAAGATGGGAATCGCCTGACACGCTAGGGCGCCAACGTCGTGCAAGCCTATCGGTGCTCCAACTGGTTCAGGGTAAAAATAGCTAAGGAGTGGCTTTCCTTACCGCCAATGGTAACCTCAGTCTTGTCATGCGGATCTGCATTCATAGGGAAACTCAGGAGGTCGGTGGCACCTGCATTGAAATCGAATCTGCGGGCAAGCGCATCGTCTTGGATGTCGGTCTTCCGTTAGAAGCCGAAGACTCTAAGGTCAGCTTACCCCATGTAAAAGGATTTCGTGAACGCGAGCCATCATTACTGGCGGTCGTCATCTCGCACCCGCACCAGGATCACTATGGTTTGGCGAAGTATCTCTTGCCGGACACGCCAATGATTATGGGGGCTGCTGCCGAACGAATCCTCAAAGCGGCGTGCTTATTTACTCCAGCCGGCGTCGCGTTTCAGCGAATTCGCCATCTGGAACCTCGAATCCCGCTTTCGGTCGGGCCTTTTACGCTGACCCCCTTCTTGAACGATCATCTGCGTACGACGCCTATTCTCTCCTCATTGAAGCGGACGGACATCGGGTATTCTATTCTGGAGATCTGCGCGGGCATGGACGGAAGGCAGGGATCTTTCAACAATTCCTGAAGAGTCCGCCGACCGATATCGACGTTCTGCTTATGGAAGGCACCACCATCGGGCGTGTTGGTGGTGCCAAGCGATTTCCATCCGAGCGAGAACTTGAATCGTGCTTCCTTGAACAGATGCGGCAAGCTCCGGGCCTGGTCTTGGTCTGGGCCTCGGCTCAGAACATCGATCGGCTCGTCACGATGTTCAAAGCCTGCAAGAGAAGTGGGCGGCAATTGGTGATCGATATGTACACGGCCGAGATTCTTCGAGCAACCGGCAATCGCAAGCTTCCACAGGCCGATTGGGAGGGCATTAAGGTCTTTCTTCCACAGTCACAGAAGCGCCAGATCATCAAGGCAAAGCTATTCACCCTTGCTGAACGATACAAGGCCGCTCGCATCTATCCCGAGCAACTGGCAGAGCAGGCGTCCCGGTCGGTCATGCTGTTTCGCCCGTCGATGTGTCGGGATTTGGAAAAGGCAGCATGCCTCAAGGATGCACGCATGATCTACTCGTTATGGCATGGTTATTTAGAGCGAAAAGAACAGCGTCCGCTTCGCGAATGGCTGAACAGCCATCAGATCCCCCTGACTGAGTGCCATACCTCCGGTCATGCGTCCATATCGGACCTTCAAGCTTTGGCTCGAGCGCTGAATCCCAAGATGCTGGTGCCGATTCACTCATTCGAGACGAGGCGGTTCAAGGAGTTCTTTGACCGAGTTGAACAGAAAGAAGATGGTCAGTGGTGGGAGGTCGGTTAGTTTCAGAAGGAGGGCAGCATGCAAGATGAAATTTTGAGAGATGTTGATCAAAACGGAATTCTGAAAGGTGTGGACGCAATAATCAATAAGGTCATCAGAGTCAAGTCAACCAATAAAGCGATACATTATCGCCACAAGACGGCCTGTGATCAGCTTCATCGGGTTCCCCTTCAAAACTTTGCTGCCGATCTTCTGACAGAGGTTTACGCTCAGATTAAGACTAACTGGGAAGGGCGACCGCGAAAAAAGCCACCCTCAAGAGAAAATTGGCGGTTTCAGCAGAACAAGAACATAGACAAGAAGAATAAAAGCTTAGAGATTCAGCTTCAACGCGCGATCGTCAAGATCAACTCAAACATGTGGCCGGATGCCAAGAATTGGGCGAACCATGTCCCGACTGCATCCGGACTATGGGATCACAAATGTGACAAACATCGCGCCATCGATCTCGTTCATGTGTGTCCCGGTCAGAATCGATATGATTCAGTTGAATTTATCGAACTTAAAGTGGACACAAAGAGCGGCCATCCCCTTTATGCAGCGATAGAGGTGCTGCTCTATGGCCTGCTGTACATTTTTTCTCGACGACATCTCAAAGAACTCGAATACGATGTCACAACACAACCATTACTTCAAGCAAGCAAGATCCATCTGGTTGTCCTTGCACCTTTTGAATATTACGG
>JAHBWU010000045.1 GCA_019636835.1 Nitrospira sp. | reverse complement strand
CCCACATATCCATCGCCACCGCCTCGATGCCGTCGAGTTGCTCCGTCGTCAACCCCGCGTAGTAGCCGTCGAGGCTCTCCTGCTTGCGGTCTTCGGCAATGTGCTCCACCGTCCCCTCGTCCAAGTCACAGACCAGCGTCAGGTAGCGATGGCCCTTGGCCGCCGCCTTCTCATCGACGCCGATTCGCCGCACCACCGTGCGCACTTTGCGCTGTCGGCCTCGCGTGACTGCTCGCTCCATCAGTCCCCACGCTTCGTCCCAGCTGATCCGCAAGATCCGCGTGGCGCCGCTCACATCGCATTGCCTCAACACATCGATGGCCAGGCGTTCGAACAACAGTGTAAACCGCGACCGGGGCTCTGCCCACGGCACCAGGATCTGCACCACGCCATGCTCGCCGCACTCCACGCGGGGAATTCTTGCATGCAGATGCGTCTGGAACTGGCAACTGTCCAGATGCCGCCACGTCCGCTCCTCGGCATGATCGTACAGCGGGAGCGTCCTCGAGCATTGCGGACATGCCCACGCCGCGTCCTCCGGATGCTCGGCCCACACGTCCACGCGTTGCCCGTTGACGTCCAAGTTCACGCGGCTCACGGTCCACGGCGACTGCAGGCCCAGCAGGTACTGATAGAGTGCAATGTCTTGCATGGTCGGTCCCTCCTTGGGCCAACCATACTATTCCTTCACCCTACCCATGGGAAACCCGGAAGCACCACAATTAAAAAGTGCCACTTAAGGGGATATCAGTTACGAAAGTCCGTGAGGCGTGCTCTCAATATTTCCAAGGATTCTGCTGTGTCCTAATGACCGTAGTCCATCAAGCGAAGCTACTCGGTTTTGGCAAATCGGTTTTGAGATAGGTTCTAGACTGTCTTTGCACAGGTGGAGGAATCAGTCCATGTCCAGGAGTCGTGGTCGTACCTGCTATTCACTTGCTCCGCGCTTCCGCCATTCCCTGACAGCCATAACCCACAGGCCCTTCTTTGCCTCCCGCGCTTCAGCTTCTAACTGTTCCAGCACTGCCTCCTCACGTGCCTATTTTAGATCCATCCGCGTCACCAAGGGAAACTCCTAGCGTAGAAGTGCGTCCTGAGACAATATCCTTCCGGGACAAAAGGTTAGCTTCGAAAAACATCTCACCTGAAACGTTGCATTGCCTGCGGCCTTTCGGTTGTGCCGGCGTTACTGTTGCAGAAAGAACAACTCTCATGATCCTACGCGAAGAGATTCGCAATTTCTAAACGCCTCAGAAAGCATACTCGACAGCACTGTGGAAGTAGAGAATCTAAGCAACCTTGAACTAGAAGTGATTCAGTGCTACCCGTATAAGGCTGCCCAGAAGTTTTCTGTCATCCTTCCTCTTTGACCTGACACAAGAACCTTCTCCGTCTCACCTATTGGCGATGATTGCCTTGAGGGACCTCGATTCCTGTTTGGGTCGGTCACTGCTCATAAGACTTTCATCCGTTGTCGGATGTATCTGCGCCTGTGCTTTCTCATTCATCACTGCCGTTTCTATCCCGCACTCTTCTCCAGTACCCATCGCACAATACTGGCAGAGATCGACACCCATTTCCTTGCTGCCAGTCTAACTTTCAGTGAACATACATCACCGATGTTCACCGGAAAATTGCCATGTATGCGCCAGCCGGCGTGAGAAAGATTGGTGACAGTTCCATACCTATCGCAAAGCTCGACTTCTTATCGAACAGGACTGAAGACCGGAACGGTAGTGATGACGGAGAGCGAAGGGCATCGGTAAAGACTCCCGCCGTCGCCTCGGACGGCTCCCAACAATCAGATCGGGATGGAATTGTAGGAGGGCCAATGTTGGCGACGTGATGCGACTAAGCGTCCGTTCCGGTCTTGGGAATGATCGGAAACCACGGGATACGGCTGGTATCGGGAAGTTGCTTAGCGGGACTTTTGTCAAACCGCTTCACGCCAACCAGCTTCGTGAATCCCTTACTTTTGCGTCTGGCAACGAGACGGGACTTGGAATGCTTCCTTGAAGGCATACCTTCATTTTATCAGGAACGCTCCAACGACGTTCAGGCACTTGCCGAGAGGCTATGAGAGCGTACCTATGTCCTCGTTACGCTGCCCATGCAACTTCTTGGAATTGAAAGGGGAGCATCGACGGCAACCATGGTGGGGTTCCATCGCCTCCACCATTTTAAGGAGCGATCAGAAACCAGCCACACAACCTTACGCTCATAATCAATGCAGGGAAGCGAGATCTCGTTGCAGATTAGGGGAAGCCCTAGGTCAGTGGACAGATCCAGAATATTACTATAGCCATTGAATGGCCGATACTCTTACCATGGCCATCAGATCGAGTGGTCGAATGGTAGATGGCATAGCGATCAAGACCATCGAAGACGATGCCAGAGCCCTGGCAAAACAGTTTGGCCTACTTCCCTCCGAAGCGCACGACTTTCTATTGAATGAAATCCATCATCTTGAACAGATGGCCCGCATTCATGATTTTATTTCCCTTCTCGCGCTGAAGCACGTCAAGAACCATCTCCGAGATAGACCTCCCAACGACTTGACCTACGGCTTTGCATAACGCCTACTGCGCAGTCCCACGCTTGCGGGAAGTCTCCGACACCTTGGATCTCGGTTTAGGCTGTCCATCCTTCTCACGAGAGCGCAGTAGTGTCTCAGCGCTCAGGCCATAGCTTGCGGCTGATTTGATTTGGCGGCGAACATCTTCGATCGACGGTGTGGACGCGGTCACCGCTGGATCTTGTAGTCCCAGCAGATCCCAGCGGAATTTCCTTTTACCAATAGACCCTTTTCGTCTGGGCGAGGCCTTGATCCACCATGCTGTACTCATGTGTTACCTCCGATGTGACACGTTTCGACCTGAACAATGTGCGGCAGATCAGTTTGTCAGTGACGTTGTCTCGACTGGAACGCCCTCATCTGCATCGCAGCCCCTTATGAATCGGGCTTCTGCAAATCCTTATACGGAAACTTGGTTACACAGAAGTTACGGAACCGCAACCGCACGGTAAAGTTTCGTTAACGGCAGTTGCTTCCGGATGGCCATGCGCCATGGCCCTCGTCTTCACTGCACGCCAGATAGCGTAAGGCGGATATCATCCCTCAAAGAATTTACAACAAATTGAACTGCCTACCAACCGCTAGAAATTGAGGATAACTAAGATGCGTGCACAGTCGTGCGCAACTTCCAAACGGAGGTGCTTCTATGGAACTCGCGGAAATGGTTGGGGCCGAAGATGAGGACTGTACCTATCGCGGCTTATTGATGAAGGCGGCCGCCGACGGTGATATGGAGGCTCAACGAGAATTGATGTGGCGCTACGGCGTCTGGGTTTATTCTCCTTGTGAACGAGACGCATTCATGCAACGCCGTGGCGATCTGTAGGCGCCCGACCCACCCAAAAGACATGGCGAACTGTACGGCCCCACTTACTTCTGCATGGAATACCACCGGAAAGAGTCTTTAGCCTGCTCTGGTTGAACGCCCCACGCGTCGGACAGTCCAGCCGAGTAATGCCCCCACCGTGAGCCCCGTCAGGTCTACACCCGCGATCGCCCATTGCGCCTTAGGTACCGTCGCCAACAGATGACTGTTCGTCGTCAATCCATTGAGCAGGGGCAAGAATCCCAACAGGCACGCCGATCCGTACAGTTGTTCTCTCCACGCCTTGATGGAACCTCGACGGAGAAGACTATGGAGAAGACACAGACTCCAGACGATAAAAAAACAGCGGATCTCCCAGAGCGATCGCTCCGGTAACGCCAAGGGCAAGAGTCGATTGGCCCAGAAGAATGCGGCCACAGCCACCAGTGCTCCAGCCACTGTGGCGACATTGAGGACTTCCACGATGCGATACCCACTCTGGCTTGAATAGCTCGACTGGGTTCTCTGCCGCTTGATGGTCCAGAGGATAAGTCCTGTTGCGATCATCACGGTGGCTGCCAATCCCATGATGAAATAGAGCCACCGCATCGTATTGCCTCCAAATTGTGCGAAGTGCAGATCTGAGAGGAGCGGCAGGATGCCTGCGCTGTCGCGGAGAAGCGGGACATCCACCGGCATATAAATTGACCAAAACAGCGTGAGGCCGGTGACGACTATCATCAGATGAAACGGGATGATGAGAATGCCGGTCAGGTTGTGAGCATCCAACCAGGCGCGTGGAAAAGGCCGGAGGCGAATCATTACGACGTCCTTGAATGTCCATCGATGACCACACATGCCGGTGGCAAGGGCAATGAGCATCACAATCGCAGCGCTACCAATCAGCCAGGCACCGGGCCACCCGGCCAGTAGTCCATAGTGAAAGTGGTAGAAGAAATCACCACCCTGCGTGTCGCGAAAGATCACCAACTGACCGGTTGCCGGATCAATCGTTTGTCCGGAGAAGGTCCGCTTCTCTTGTAATTTGACCAGTAGAGGAAAGCCATCGATGGACGTGTCTCCACCATTGCTTACAGGCTGTGCACTCAGCAGTCCTTCCTCATGGATGGATCCACCCATCTGCCCCGTATCCCATGTGATCTCGTGGAGATCCGGCTGCATCCATGCCGTGATTTCGGTGTCGAACACCGTCAGCGTCCCTGTCAGAAATACCGCAAACAGAAGCCATCCAAAGAGCAGCCCAAACCAGGAATGCAGCCAATTCATCCATTGGGTGAGGCGGTTCATGATTGGTTAGAACGGCCTACAACGATGGAAGTACTCTGGATTCTTCATTTCATCACACGCACATGTATATGAACGGTCCGTGAAGCACCTCTGTATCCAAACCGGAGCATGGTAGATTCTGCCCGCACCTCTCTTTGAAACTCAATGGGATCAGTGCTCAGCATGCCATATCTTAAGCTTAAGCTATGCAATGCAGCCCTGGACGAGCTCAGGGAATTCACCAGCATCGGAATGGCGTCTACCAAGACCAGCATGATATGGTTCGCCTTCGACGGTATACAAGACTGAACATCATGGACGAGACGCTGCAACAGCAAGACGCATCGGGAATGGCCTGGAACCTTGATCAGATTGTCACGGAGCTGCGCGCCTCGCGCGAGCTGACCCGCAACATCCGGCATCAAGGACGGATTCACAAATTACCATCAAGGAAAGCCCTCCTCGGCATCGTGGAAGGCCTGTGTGCCGTGCTGTTTCCAACGCACTATGGCCGAACGGATTTGAACGAAACGAACATCGATTATTTTGTCGGGCACACCTTGGATCAAACCTTGCCACTCTTGCAGGATCAAGTTCGGAGAGGATTGGTCTTTACGTCCAACACCGACACACAAGACGATCGTTCACTGACTGACCGAGCAGGCCGAATTACGAGCGCATTTGCAAGTCGGCTTCCCACCATCCGGGCGGTGCTCGTCACTGATTTGCAAGCCGCTTACCGAGGAGATCCAGCAGCCACCAGCCATTCAGAAATTCTACTCTGCTATCCTGGCATGACGGCCATCATCTACTATCGTCTCGCCCATGTCTTGCAACGCTTGGAGGCGCCGTTGATCCCGCGATTGATCTCGGACATCGCGCATGCATCTACTGGGATCGATATTCATCCGGCTGCCGAGATCGGCAGTCACTTCTTTATCGATCACGGAACCGGTGTCGTCATCGGTGAAACCACGGTCATCGGCAAGCGTGTCCGCCTCTACCAAGCCGTGACGCTTGGCGCCAAACGGTTCACCGAAGGGGAGCAGGGCGTCCTGATCAAGGGGGAGCCTCGCCATCCGATCGTAGAAGACGACGTGGTGATTTATGCGGGTGCCACGATCTTAGGGCGTGTCACCATCGGGCAGGGCTCCATCATTGGCGGAAATGTGTGGCTGACGCAAAGTGTGCCGCCACGAAGTCATGTCGTTCAAGCGCAAATGCGGACCTCCGCGACCATTCAACCGAACTCGATCAAGGCCCAGCCTACCGACTGGGAGGCGTAGCGTAGTCTTGGTTTGTGTTCTTTTGGAGATGAGCTGAATTCTTTCTTCGTCTCTTACCTTCCGGCTAAGAATCCAGACAAGATTGTGAGAAGGCTATCTCTTCCTGTACGACTCAAGGAGGGTCTCGACAGGCACATCCGCCCTCAGTCCGTGAGCTTCAAGCCATTCTGAATTAAAGAGTTTCGACTTATAGTTAGCACCCGAGTCACAGAGGATCGTCGTGATGGTGTGACCTGGTCCATGCTCAAGCGCCATCCGCACCGCCCCTGCGACGTTGATGCCGGAGGAGAGGCCAAGAAATAACCCCTCTTCGCGCAGGAGCTGGTACAGAATGATGAGCGCGTCCTGGTCGGGAATGCGCCACGCGACATCGACCGCAATACCCTCGAGGTTCTTGGTCACGCGGCCTTGGCCGATGCCTTCGGCAAACGAATCGCCGTCATTTGTGTCTGTATTGCCCTTGGTAAACCATGACCACATGGCCGCGCCATAGGGATCGGGGCAACCGACAACGATGTGCGGATTTCTTTCCTTGAGATACAAGGCGGTGCCGGCTAGCGTGCCCCCGGTACCCACAGCGGACACGAAGGCGCTCACCTCACCATTGGTTTGTTCCCAAATTTCCGGACCGGTGGTGCGGTAGTGCGCGAGACGATTGGCGGTGTTGTCGAATTGGTTGGCCCAGAACCACCCCTTTTCCTCTGCCATCCGCCTGGCGACATGATTGTAGTTGTGAGGATTGGAATAGGGCTGCTCCGGCACGATGAGCACCTCAGCGCCAAGGATACGCAGGAGATCGTGTTTTTCCCGTGATTGAGTTTCAGGAATGATGATGACGGAATGGTAACCCCTCGCATGGCCGATGACCGTGAGCCCGATGCCGGTATTCCCGGCTGTACCTTCGACAATGGTGTCGCCGGATTTCAGAAACCCTCTGGCTTCGGCGTCCAGGATGATGCCAAGCGCGGCGCGGTCTTTTACCGAGCCCCCGGGGTTCATGAATTCGGCCTTGCCGAGGATTTCACAGCCAGTCAGCTCCGAAAGGCGGCGTAGGCGGATCAGAGGGGTATTGCCGACGTGGTGGTCCACGCCATGGTAGTGCGAGGTATTCATTGAGGGGAAGGAGGTAGGTTCACCAGCCGGGCCATCGTTGCGCGTTTCCTGAAATACTGCTCTTCGTTACAAAACGCAAGGGGGCCTCAAGGATGAGGTTACCATCGGTTCCCCGGACGGGATGCCGACGTAGTGTTGCTTCAAAGATGATCGATCACCAAGTTGTAGGCCATCTTAGACCGAATGCCTTCGTTTTCGATATAGGCAGGAATGGAGGAAGGAGGTTTAAACCGTCATATTTGCCGTTACAGCACGTCGCTCCACGGAGGACTGACGGCGAACGCGGCGTTGATCAAGCCGACATGTGAGTAGGCCTGCGGGAAATTACCAAGCTGGACACGGGTTTCCGGGACGAAATGTTCGGCGAAGAGTCCGATCCCGTTGGCGCCGCTGAGAATCTGGTTCATGATTTGTTTCGCCTCGGTCAGGCGGCCAAGTTTGGCCAACGCTTGAACGACCCAGAATGAGCAAATGACAAAGCTCGATTGTGGTTTGCCGAAATCATCCGGTCGCAGGTAACGGAAGAAGAAGCCGGTCTCTTTTCCATCGCGGCGTAGGGCCAACGCCTGTTTGATTTGCGTGATCGTCATATCGCACACTTCTCGATCTGGAAATCCGAGAATGGCCAATTGCGCCAAGGACGCATCGTAACTCTCATCGGTCGGCCCATTCCGCAATGCTTTATCTTTCGTCGCGTGAAGCAATGCGTTTGCCGCCTTGGCTCGTGCTGTGTCAAGGTCCGTTGTCAAGTCGCGGAGAAACCCCGCACGCTGCATGCGATAGGCGCGATCAAGGCCGGCCCAGCACATGAGATTCGTGAAGGAGTGCTCTTTCCAACCGTGGCGAATCTCCCATGGTCCGGCGTCCGGCTGAGAGATACTGCGTTCGCAGAGGCGAACCAGATTCGCGACCAGCGCTTCATGATCTTTAGTCCGCAGGTCAATGAACCGGTTATCGAAGAAGATCGGAGCCAGAGTGAGAATCATCTCGCCGTAAACGTCGCTCTGTACATGTTCGGCGGCCTGATTGTGGCTCCGCACTGGTCGGCTGCCAAGGAAGCCCTTCCAGTTGGAATGTTCGGTTTCCGGGAGGGGCAGATCTTGGCTGAGTGTGTAAACAGGCGCCAAGCGATCGTGAGATTGCTCACAGGCATAGCCTACATTAAGGAGAAACTTCAGGAAGCCTTCCATTTCCTCAAAGTGACCGAGATTGTAGAACGCGGAGAGCGAAAAGTGGGCATCGCGCAACCAGCAATAGCGATAGTCCCAATTGCGAGGGGCCCCTGGTTCTTCGGGCAGGCTGGTAGTCAGTGCGGCAAGGATCGCCCCAGTGTCTTCATAACAGTGGAGTTTGAGTGCAAGGGCCGAGCGGATGACCTCTTCCTGATAGACGACGGGAATCGAACAATGTTTCACCCAGGTTCGCCAGTGCTTAGTCGTCTGGTCCAGAAATTCGTGGCTGACTTTGACGAGGTCATCTTCAATCCCGATTCCCCACGTCAATGCGAAGTACATCTTCGAGGTCAACACGACCGGTGTTTCTTCGCAGAGGTAGGTCAGCGGCATATTGGTGAGCAGCCGCAGATACTCTCCTCGCATCTCGTATCGGAGATGGCTGCTGCCGCGGACAAATCGGACCGGTGTTTTGTCCCAGCCGGAAACCGGCTTACAGCTGACGCGAATGGAGGGTGATCCACTCAGCGGCTCGACGATTCGAAACAAGGCCGTGGGACGATAGACGCGACCATATTGTAAAAAGCGAGGGCAGAAATCGGTGATCTGGAATGCATCGCCGTTGGGAAGTGAGACGGTCGTGACCAGGATATTGGTGTTCGGAAGATAGCGTTGCGTCGTGGTCGTTTCCGAGGGCGGGACTGAGGCGGAGATAGAAAAATGACCTCCCTCCGGATCGAGTATTTTCCCAAAAATCGGAGGGCTATCCGGTCTCGGAAGACATAACCAATCGAGAGACCCTTGCTCGCTGATCAGCGCGGAAATTTGACAATTGCCGATGAGTCCGTATGGGTACATAGGGCGACCATATTTGATTTCTCCGTGAAAGTAAACTAACTTGTTTTCATGAGACTTCTCTCTCTCTCACTTCGATTTGTGCTCCCATTGGCGATCGTGTTGGGAGTGATCGCGTACGGAGTGATCCCGCTCGTCGACTCGTTGGAACTGAAATGGTTCGTCCGCGATCTCGACATGCGGTCCAAAACCATGGTCAATACGATGGAGGGCCCGCTTGCGGACCTCTTGGCATCCAATTCAAAGGGCAAGATCCTATCCTATTTTACGCGCATTCTTCAGGACGAACGTTTGTACGCCCTGGGATTTTGTGATCTCGACCACCAACTTCTCTATGAGACCCAGGCATACCCGCAGGATGTCACTTGTAAAGATACGCTCAACCTAACATCCAACTCGTCCACCGTTCGGTCGTTCAGTAGCGGTCCGCTCCATATCACTTCAGCCTCGATTGAACTAAACGGGCGCCGGCTGGGACGTCTCCTGCTCATCCACGACATGAGTTTTATCCAACAACGGAGCAGCGATACAAAATGGTACGTCTTCTATCTGTTCGCGGGGCTTACGGCCGTCATCTCGCTGGTCACCGTACTCGTCGCACATTTCAGTTGGAAAGGATGGGTGGCCGGCGTTCGGGCTATGTTGAAGGGAGAACGGCTTCTGACCCCGCTGACGCATGAGCAGCACGCACCGGAACTCCAACCGTTGGCGAAGGACTTGCGCTCGCTGGTGCAGGCTCTTGAGTCTGATCGCCGCATGCGCGATGAGAGCCAGATTTCGTGGACACCGGGCAGCCTCAAGACGATCCTCCACGAGCAACTCGCCGGCGACCAGGTGTTGATTGTCTCCAACCGACAGCCTTATGCCCACTATTGGCAGGATCGCAACATCGTCGTACAGGTGCCGGCGAGTGGGCTCGTTTCGGCGCTCGAGCCGGTGATGCGGGCCTGCTCCGGCATATGGGTCGCGCATGGGAACGGATCGGCGGATCGAACCGTGGTGGACAAACGAGATCATGTCGGTGTCCCGCCGTCGCATCCCACGTATGAGATTCGTCGCGTGTGGCTCACCGGGGAAGAGGAGACCGGCTACTATTACGGGTTTGCCAACGAAGGGTTGTGGCCTCTCTGTCATATCTCACATGTCCGTCCCACGTTCCGTTCATCGGATTGGAAACACTATGTCGCCGTCAATGAGCGCTTCGCGCAGGCAGTCTATGAGGAGGCCACGACCGACAACCCGGTCGTCCTCGTTCAGGATTATCATTTTGCCCTGCTTCCGAAGCTCATCAGAGATCGACTGCCGACCGCGACGATCATCATGTTCTGGCACATTCCATGGCCGAACGTGGAAAGCTTTGGGATCTGTCCCTGGCGGCAGGAAATTCTGGAAGGGCTGCTCGGAAGCAGCATCCTGGGGTTCCACACCCGAGTGCACTGCAACAACTTTATCGACAGTGTCGATCGGATTCTCGAGGCGCGGATCGATCGAAACAGTTCAACGGTTTCTTATGGGGGCAAGATGACGGCGGTCAACCCTTATCCGATTTCCATCGAATGGCCGTTGCAATGGCTCCCTGACCAACGACCGGTTCCGGAATGTCGAACCAGACTGAGAGAGTCCTACGGGATGCCTCCCGATCGCCTCGTCGGCCTTGGAGTCGAACGTCTCGATTATACGAAGGGGATCCTGGAACGGTTCATGGCCGTGGAACGGTTGCTGGAACTCCAGCCGGAATGGATTGGGAAGTTTACATTCCTTCAGATCGCCGCTCCCAGCCGTTCCATGATCGAGCAGTACCAGCATTTCACCAACCAGGTCTATGCCTTGGCCGAACAGATCAACAAGCGGTTTGGACAAGACGGTTATGAACCGATCTGCCTGCGCATTCAACATCACGAAGCCCCTCAGGTCTGCGAGTGTTATCGAGGAGCAGACCTGTGTGTAGTCAGCAGTCTCCATGACGGCATGAATTTGGTCGCAAAAGAGTTTGTCGGTGCTCGGGACGATGAGCAGGGAGTGTTGATTCTGAGTCAATTCACCGGAGCCGCTCGGGAACTGACGGAGGCGGTCGTGATCAATCCCTACGACATCGACCAATTTGCGGCCGCGCTCCACCTTGGCCTGACGATGCCGAAAGTGGAGCAGCGGGCCAGGATGCAGAGCATGCGCGGACTGATCCAGGAGTTCAATGTGTATCGCTGGGCCGGTCGTATGCTTATCGATGCGGCCCGCATGAGACAGAAGGAACGGGTCATGAAGCAGGTGCGGCGGCCGAGTCTGCTGAGTTGATGGACGAACGATGGACTATTTATTGACGGAAAAAGGAAAAAGTGACCTCGGGGCGCTTTTGAAAGAACGGTCGCTGTATGCGTTTGATTTTGACGGGACTTTGGCGAAAATCGTCCGAGATCATCACGCCGCCAGGCTGGCGCGTCCCATCCGTTTCTGGCTCGAAGAACTCGCGAAGCGCGCTCCCACCGCAATCATCTCGGGACGCTCCGTGGAGGACTTGCTCTCACGTGTCGGGACTGCCGTGCCGCACTTGATCGGAAATCATGGCTCAGAAGGCCCTCATACGCGTCGAGAGGATATGCAGCAAGTCCGAGAGACCAGTGCCGCATGGCTGCAATTGGTCAACGGACGATTTCAGGATGAGCTGACTCGAAGCGGTGTAGTCGTCGAAAATAAGTCCTATTCGCTCTCATTCCATTATCGAACCGTGGATCAACGAGACGAGGCGCGAGCGCTTATCTCTCGGATCGTTGCTGAATTGTCTCCTCCTCCGCGCATTGTTCTCGGAAAATCCGTCGTCAACGTGATGCCGCCGACGGCGTCGCACAAAGGTACGGCGTTGCTGGAGTACATGCGCCGACTTGACTGCGGCACGGCGCTCTACGTGGGAGACGACGAAACCGATGAAGATGTCTTTGCGCTACGAGATGCCCGCGTTCTCACTGTGAGAATCGGCAAGAAGAACGGTTCCTCTGCCCGATATTTCCTCAAAAGACAGGCAGAAATTGCAGAGGTCCTTCGACTTCTCGTCGAGGGCGGTGACCAAAACATTCACACCTGGAGCGGCTGCCACGAACAGGGAGTTCCTCGGCCTGCTCAGCGTCCCAAGGAATAGCATTGGCTGTTCATGGAAGGAATGAGCAACAATCTGACTCACGTCGTCAGAGTAATTACTAAGCGGCAGGCACGATTCTCGGCATCATCTCGATCTCTCATCAGTTCCGTTAACGTAGCAACTTTGCGTTAGCTGTGAGAATGGTCAACCCGCTCCTCGCGAAGTCAACATCGTCCGTCACGAGGGTCAGAGCTTCCGTCTTACACGTATGGGCAAGCAAGAGATCGTTGAAGTCCGACCGACCAGCTTGATACCGGTGGATCAGATCTGCCGGATCACATGAAGTAAAGCCGCTCTCGATTCGCGTGACAACCTGAAGGATACGGTTGCACGAATCCGCTATGCTCGCGGCTGTCGTCTTAAAAGATGAACCGTTTCGGAACTTCTTGAAGTCTGAAGGTCGTTGAGCAGCGGGAAGAGTGTTGTAGGCGAGCCGAGCCAGGACATTCACAAACTCGGACAGGATCATCGCGTCAATCAAGATGGTGGAGCGAGCTTCGAGCATGTATTTCAACGCGGTCGAATAGACCTTTGCGCGCCGATCTGTCGGTCTATATTGAGGGCTGTAAATGAAGAGCCAGATGTTGGCATCTAAGAGAAGCTTGTCGGAGGGAGTGAACCGGTGGCGGTCAATCGAGCGAGGCGTCTCAGGCATTCTGTCCTCGCAGAGCTGCCTGCTCCGCCTTTCTGAATCGGTCTGGGTCTTTGAAATACTCCTTGGCTGTATCAACGACCCGCTTGAGCAAGGCGAGATCGGCCTGGGCCATATCCTTCACCTTGAGTCGTGCTCGAATTTCCTCCTGAGAAAAGGAACCATAGAGTTGTCCAATTGCGGCGTTCAGGAACGCAGAGGTCAGACTCGACACATTCCGGAACGAGACCATGACGGACTTCCCACCCTTCAGCGCCCCGGCGATGCGCTCAAACACCTTCTGGCCATCGTCCGAGGCCACGCAGAGCGGACTGCCTACGATCTCATATGGCGAAATGATAAGGCCCTTCTCCATGGCTGATCCCTTTCGTCGGGGACAGTTAAAAGATGTCCGTTTCCTTCACTTCTGACGTGAGTGCATAGGATCGCCGATCGGCGGTGTTGATTTCAACGTTCACCACCGTGCCAGGGAACGGCGCACTCAGCAGCGCGGTATGACTATGCCCATTTTCCAATGACCAATAACCCGCATCCGAAACGATCTGCATCCGTCCTCTGTTGAGGGTAATGAACTCAGCCAACAGCTTGAGCCCGAGTCCACCGGGAATAGGACCTCGCTTGGTGGTGTTCCGCTCACTGGTGGCCCAGGCAATCGCTTCATGCGCAGGCAAGTCTAAGCTGGTGTGTTCCTTCACATTGCGCCGAATCCCAATGCCCAAATCGGCCACCGAGAAGTCCAGCCGATTCCGCTTCGGAAAGAACTGCCCGCAACTGAAAATACCCAGGGTCGACTGCGAATGAATCACGGCATTGCTGAAAATTTCAAAGACGCTCTCGCGAAACCGCTTCACGAGTCCAGCGGACATGCGCGGGAGTTCTGTCCGTTGGACGAACTTGGCTTCGACATAGCTGGCGAAGAATCGGTCGTCCTTGGCGTCAAATCGCTGGTAAGGAATGGTCGTGCCATACTTGTCTCTGGCGGGCATGCGCCCGTAATGGCTGAGGAACCCGTTCTTCGACAGGATAGTCTCGACCTGAGGTTGGAGATGGACCAGGGACACCTTATTGACGTGGGACCCGGTCCGATATAGCACGGCGCCGAACGGCGCGCACATGTCAGCATCAAACCAACCGACTCGGCTCATATCAATCTCCAGATTCGCAAATCTGGCCGCTTTCAGGGAAGCATACAACCGCACGAGCGACTCGAAGCCGGCTTGATCGTGCCGAACGTCGGAAAGCGCGTAGCTCTTTGCAGGGCTCTGATCAGGAGTGTTCATCGAGTGTCTTCAATGATTTTGATCTCTTCCGGCGTCAGGCCGTAGAGCGCATACACCAATTGGTCAATCTCCCGCTCTCAGGCAGGGGGTGCCGTCAAAGAGTGTGGTCATGAGACACTCCCTATCACCAGCTCCGCGAGCGCCTGCAGCTCTCCCTCATCCGCGCCGGTGAGGACGATCGGTCTAAAGCCAGGGTTGACCGGTCCCCGGTGGTGCTGCTTCTGAAGTTCCATGCGCCTCGAACAGTGAATCAATCGCGCTGTCCACATTGGTCGCCTGCACATTCGCACGAACCTGGGTGCTGTTCACATTGAGCCGCTTGATCTGGCTGCCCTCGATCTTGATCCACTCAATGCGCCCAAACTTGTCACCGTGCTGCTCGGCAAACCGGCAAAGTCCCTTCACCTTGGCGAGAGAATCGGCGTTGCCAGTGTGATGAGGCTCCAGCAAGTCAACAACGACATGCTTACCCTCCCGGCGGAACACGACAAGATCCGGATAGCCCGGTGTGATCTGCCCTTCCGAGTTAGTGTAGATGTAAGCAATGCTCCACGGTTTTCGTGGATAATTTCGGAGCCAGCCGGCGAAGCCTTGGCCTTTGCGGGCGGCAGCGAGCACAGTTGTCTCCCAGGTGTTGAGCCAGGCCCTGAAGTCACCCTTCTCCGGGATAAACAGGTGGTCCTTGAGCGCCACGGCGTCCTTGTCTGTCTTGATCCGCAAGGGATCTGGAATAGAAGGCTCTGTGGCTTTGAAATCGCGGCTGGTCTGCATGATCCGCCGATACGCAGCGCGGCGCTCGTCAGGAAGCTTCAGAACCTCCGGCTTGCGCTTCTCATAGGCTGCTTCCAGCAGCTTCTGTGCCTCGTCTTCAAGCGGCGATACAACGCTCGCATCCTGCGACAACAAGAACGCTTCTAGTTTGCAGCGCCAATAGACGGCGTTCTCGTCCTTGGGATCAAATCGGTGCTGCACGTAGGACATCGCCAGTTCTTCGGTCAGCGTGACGAAGCTGCGCGAGAAGACTGTCTCTACGTCTTGCTCAGTTACGGGCAGACTTCTCTGCTCACCTAGCTCGTCGGGCTTCAACGCGCCGTTCTCCACGCGCAACATGCGATACGAGACGATAGACAGGCCCTCGATCTGCCTTACAAAGGCGTGGTCCTTCCGACGCGTATCGCCGATGACGGCCAGCTTCGCGCGCAGCCTGTTGCGCATCGTGAGTGAATCGTCCTCCCATCCGTCCTTTGCAAGTTCCAGCGCCATCCGCAGTGCGCGCCGGATGTGCGCCACCTTGCGACCTTCTTGAGCGGCGTAGGTGGGCAGCGTACGGTATATGTCGAGCAGGTGTTCCTTGTCCTTGGCAACTTTGAGCGTCTGGAAATCGTGCGTGTCGCCAGCCTCCGCCCCGCCGGACTCGCCCTCTGCCTGTAGCCGCTCGACCACGGTCTGTACCTGCTCGCGGTCGTAGTGGGGCAGGAAGAGCATCACGCTGTTCAACAGGTCGTTCCCTTCCATGCGTCGCGCCAGTGGCGTGCGCACGATGCGTCCTACAAGCTGCGCGATGTAGGTAGCGTCCTCCGCCTTTCGAAAGGACATCATCACTTCTGCGCGAGGGCAATCCCAACCCGTTGTCAGCGCCATCTTGAAGATGACGACGCGGACGGATTGATCATGTTCGATGCGATGTGGCTCAACGTATCGAATGTCCGTTCCAGCCACCTGGATTACCTTGCCGGACTCCAGGCAGTGCGCAAAGTTTATGCTAGTCAGATTCGGCACATTGGCCTTGACGATCTCGACCAGCTTGGCGAGGGACGTGCGCGATTCCGTATCCGCGCCGCCGGCGTCAGCGTCTTGAATCTGGATAACCAATACAGGCCGCACCGTGTCCTGCTCATTGTTGCTCTTGCAGTAGGACGCCCACTCCTTCGAGATGCGGTCAAACTCCCCGCATGCTCCGACAAGAAGCGTCCACTCGGTCGGCTGGTCGTCGTCGGTATGGCTGATCAGAATGCAGTCCTTGATCAGCCCGGCCTCACGCGGCTCGTGCGGCGGAATGTCAATCACCCTGCGCGTACGGCCCGACTGCGCCAGCAGCGTATTGAACCGCTCCGGCGTGGCGGAAATGCCGATGATGATGGGCGCGGCGTTGACTTCGCCAGGATTCCCGAAGATGAACTTCTGGACAATGCTCTTGGCTTGCGTCTGCTCCGCCTGCGTCCGGCGCATGCCGCGATGCGCCTCATCAATCACCACGTAGAAGCGCCCCTTCTGGCGCGCAATCGTGTTGTTGATCGTTTCCCAGATGGAAAACTGGCGGCCATCACCTTTCTTGGTCAGCAGGCCGGCAACGCTCAGCTTCTGGGAGTTGAGAAAGTACACGTGGCCTGGCTGGAAATGCTCTGCGTCAAACGTCGCTTCCACAGGTCCCAGCCGTCCGCTCAGTTCGGCGGAGCCGGCGAAGATCATCTTCTCCAGGGACTGCTGGTTGAGCTGAGGACTGTCGGAGAGCCAGAGGAAGACGGCGTGGGGCTCGGTCGTGAAATCAGGATCGTCGAAATCTTCGAGTCCGCCCTTGCCGAACAGCACACGCTCAATGAGCGCAGTCATCATCACGGTCTTGCCCGAGGCTGTGGGGGCAGACAGAGTGATGGCCTGGGGCACGCTGTCATCCAGCAAATCCCGCTTGGCCTGCTTCAGCTTTTTCAGCAAGCCACTAACATGGGCCTTTTGAAACTCGCGCAACAGGAATTTCATGGCGCATCCCCTGTGGAGGGGTGGACCACGTTAATGAGGAAATTGTCCACGTAATTGCGCCAAAGGTGGATGCGCTGCGCGGCCGGAATGCGCTCCGGCAACCACTCGCACATGCGGGAGAAGCTGTCCTGGTCGTTGGTGACCAGAAAGGCCCAATCTACGTCAGGGCGCTCTTCCAGCCGGGCGAGAAACGGCTTGATGGCGCTCTCGTCCACCAATACCGCAAACGGGCAATCCTTGAAGAACAGCATCTTCTCGTTGCCCTTGCAGGTCGGCAGCTTGCCACGGCCATTGGCCATCATCCATAGCGCGGGGAGAATATCCGCCAGCTTGCCGCCAGTCTCGACCATTGAACGATCCAGAAAATCGAGCCGGAAGTAGTCCAAGTTGGCGGCAAAACCCTCGCTTATAGGTTGTTTGACCTCAACGTTCTTTATAAGAGGGGACCAAGCCTCCTCAACGTGCCGCTGAGCCTCATCGAACATCCTACCAGGAGGAAATGGTAGGTAGACTGTCTCTATTTGTTCGGCGAATTCGCTGCCTTCTTTGAGGAATTGCCCCAAGGCTGACGGGTCAAACAATGCAGCTATTTTCTCGTTTTGAGCGAGAAGGAAATGATTAGTACCAGTAACTTTGGATTTGGTAAATTCGACGGCTTGCGAGAAAGACTGATGCACCTTTTTTCGCTTACTTTGGTTGCCCTGGCTGAAAGCTTCCTGGCTGATAAAGGTGAGATCTTTGTAACTACGTTTGACTTCTTGCTCCTCGAACCTGCCGGTCAGATATTCACCAGAAAGCTCAGTCCCGTCATCGCGCTTACCTAATGTGGTGAACTTGCATCGTGGCCAGGTTACGGATCTACAGATACCGTGGGCTTCCCATTCACCGTCACCTGGATGCAAATTACGCGCTTGTAAAGCCTGAGCATCGGTGTCAGAAACTTCATTGTTTGTTACAAGAATACAGCATCGGTTTCCGCCGTCGGAAGCGTTAAGCAGTTTGACGGCATTGAGGGTTGTGCCACTGCCTGCGAAAAAGTCTAGAATTAGGGCTGATGGATTGTCTGCTACGACTGTAGAAAGTGTGTCTCGCACTGAATAGAGCGATTTGGGAAAATCAAAAGCCCGTTTCCCTAGAATCGATCGAAGAAGATTAGTCCCGTAGGTACCTGCGTCGTGTGTGGTGCGGTACCATACTGTTTTAGCCCTTCGAGCCTTAAGTGCTTCGTCTTCATATTCCAGAATTGCTGGACCTCCCTCCCACTCGTACCCCTTCACCAACAGCTGACCATCTCGTATCTCCTTTAGTGGGCCTCTTTTCAGGTAATTGATAGACCAAGCAATCCTTTCCTCATCGAAGCGCCCGACTTTAGCAAATCCTTTAGCTTTCAACTCCATCAAGGTTGTTGGTTTTACCTGCCATGTGCCAAGTGAACCGTCAGAACGAGTCGGCCAAGCTACATTTCTCGTACGTTTGGGGGCAAACCTGCTTAGCTCGCTTTCGTGGATCTCACCCCGCCTTATTTTGTCGAGCAGAGATTCACCAACGCCTGTAATGTTTTTTGTCTTAGGATCGATATGTATCGGATACACAAGGCCCGGCCTATCTTTAGGAGCTGCATTTGTGCCACGGCGCAGTAGACTTGCCCAGGGAACCCTTGTTTTATGCTCATCGTTTGTTAGGAAATCGTCCTCCGTTGCACATGCGGAAGCAGAACCTAAATAGGTAAAGATCGCGTGTTCTTCCACTCTTGCCAGACCTTGTTTCGCTACTCCTCTAGCGGTGATCACTATGGTCACAAGCTGCCGATAAGCCGCCCGAAATTCTTTTTCTAATAGCATCCCGAGGTGATGCACTTCGTGCTCGTCAATCGTAACGATCAAGACGCCAGTGTCTGGCTTTAGCAGGCGGTGGGCTAGCCGCAGCCGTTTTTCCATGAAGGCTAACCATTTAGAGTGGCGCCACGTGTCGTTACCGTCCACATAATCATTGTTGTATTTCCAGTCCCGCGCGCCCGTGTTGTAGGGCGGGTCAATGTAGATGCAGTCCACCTTGCCCGCGTAGAGCCATTCGAGAAGCTGGAGCGCGTGGTAGTTGTCCGCCTCGATCAGCGTGTGATGAGGCGCATCACCCCCGCGAAGCACCGATTCGACGTGTCGAAGGGCCGGAAAGATGGCCTCGCCGAATCGTTTGACCACAACCAATTCCGCGACCGGGATTTCTCGCGGCGCGCCTCCGGTCTCCGGCGCAACCGTGGCGACGCCTTTGGCGATCTTCTGGACAATGAACGTTTCCGTCAGCTTGCCGTCCCGGCGGGCGACGTGCGCCTGAACACGAATCTTGGCGCTGTAGATTGGCAGAAGCTCAGGTAAGTGCTCCTCGAATACCAACCCGAACTTCTTGGTCTTGCGCAGCTCCTCTACTGCAACAGATAGGCGGGTCCTGAGCCGCTCGTCCTTGATTTCCTTCAATAGCTCTTGAATCTCGTTCGCCATTCTTATCCCCGCACGGCCCAGTCAAAGGCGTAGCAGCCATTGCCGCTCGTGTGCGCTGTATGAATCCGACTGACTGCACAAACATGCCCGAAGAGCCGCGTAGCGGCCGTACATGTAGCCGCAGTAAGGTTCGGCGAAGGGTCTTCCTAATTAACGGGCAGTCTTGCAAGGTATTCGCGGGTAGACAGATACGTCAAATAATATAAGAAATCAATCGGCTAGGGGCACTGGGCAGCAGTCTTGATTTGAAGCGGGCAGGGACAGAAGCCATAGGCAGACAGTAACGTCAGCAAATCGCTAGTTCGATTTGGCACCGTATCTTCCTTGACCAATTAGAAGATCGTAGGGGGCAAAGTCGTCGGTCAGGACGACGCCGGGGGCCAGGGTTCGGTCTGACGAGTATTCAACAGCGCGATCGTTTCCATCGGCAGGCGGTGGTTCCTCGCCCTGTCCGTGATCTTCGCCATGATGTGGTCTACTTCCGCTGATAGTCTAAATAATCAACGTCACTCAAAAAGATCGGTGTGCGTTCCTGTACGTTCGAGAAGGAGGAACGTGGCTTCAATTCTGTAGATGAGGAGCCAGTCTGGTTCGATGTGGCATTCGCGATGGTGGTTCCATTCGCCGGTGAGATGGTGGTCTCTATTCCTGGGTGGCAATGGTTTTTGTGCCTGAAGGAGGTCAACGATGGCTTCGAGTTTGTCGATATTGTAGCCGCGCTTTTTGGCAAGCTTGAGGTCCTTGAGAAAACGGCTGGTGGTTTTGATGAGAAGCAAGACTTAGACACCCGTGTGGCGTCTGAGTGCTCGAAAATTCTTGAAGGAAGGCAGGTTCTCGGGGTGCTTACCTTCTTCAAAGGCATCCAGCGTGTGAGCGTTTGGAATCATAACTGGGAAGGGGATGCCTTGGTGGAGTTCAACCTGAGCATAGAAAAGGCGTATAGCCTCGGCTTCGGTAAGACCGAGACGATCGAAGACTTTGTTGGCCTTCCTTTTCAGACCAGTGTCGATACGAGTGTTGATGCGGTCGGACATGGGCATATGGGCGGTCTTTCTCATGCTCAAATTGTACGCCAGTTGTCTGGCAAATGAAAGATGTTTGTGTCCGTATGTACGGACATGATCATCCAGTCACCACGAGAGCTTGTCATCGTAAGCTCATGAGACGGAAGTTCTGTGCATCTGTCGTGAGTAGTTGAGTTCCTTATCGACCAGCCGTAACGACCGGTCGTCATTGCGGTGATTTCTCTTGCTCATTCCATCACTCGCGAGCGTTCTCGGCCGAGGAGAAGATCGTAGGGAGCAAAATCGTCGCTCAAGACGACGCCGGGCGGCCAGGGCTCCGTCCGACGAGTACTCAGCAGCGCGATCGTTTCCATCGGCAGGTGCTGGCTCGTCGCCATGTTCGTGATCTTCGCCATGAGACTGTCCGGCGATTCACGCTCGATGAGACGGCCTCCAAAGAAGATCAAATTCTTCGCCGGCGTCATTCCCGTGTTCCACGGACCCTCGACCGC
Organism: Nitrospira sp.; assembly: GCA_019636835.1. Lineage (GTDB taxonomy): Bacteria > Nitrospirota > Nitrospiria > Nitrospirales > Nitrospiraceae > Nitrospira_D. Next base: position 12,520 of record JAHBWU010000045.1, on the reverse strand, counting down.
GAAGGTGGTGAGGACGGGAAAGGCCTGTCGCATGGTTTGGACTACCGCGGCGGCTCGAGCGAGATCACCTTCTTTGCCGGATGACGCCAGATTGACCGCGACGATTCCGTCCGGGTTCAGGTGTGTTCGTACTAAGGAGTAGAACTCCGCCGTGGTGAGGTGAAAAGGGATCATGTCTCGCGCGAAGGCATCGATCCACATGACATCGTACCGGTGATTCGTCGCGTTGAGAAAGGCTCGGCCGTCCTTCACGAAGACGTGATGATTGGCCGGCGGATGATAATCAAAATACTCTTCGGCCATGCGGACGACGACCGGGTCGAATTCCACGACATCGAGTTCCAATGCAGGCCAGTACCTGGCCAACCACTTCGCCAACGAACCACCGCCATGACCGAGAATGAGGCCGCGCTTTGGCTCGGACACCAGTGCCAGCGAAGACACCATCATTTGGCTGTAGGGAAGAAAAAGGGAAGCCGGGTCGACTTTCCACATCGTGGCGTGGAACGTACGATCCAACACGAGATACCGGAAGAGGTCATCTTCACGAATACGGACCTGCTGGTACGGACTTTCCTCTTGATAGATGGGGACCTTCAATCGTTGGATCGGGTTGAGAGCCATGGTTCCCAACAGGGCGAAGCAACCAAGAGCAATCAGTAGTACCAATGGGCGAGCCGATGTTCCTTTCATAAGCCATAGGACTCCAAGTCCGACCTGAATGCCGCCCAGCCAAGCCATCAACGATTGGCTCCCGAGCCATGATAAGAGAAAGAACGCAGTCCCCCAGGTTCCGGCCAGACTGCCTACGGTGGACAGGGCGATCATGCGGCCCGTCTGCCGACCGAGGTGATTCATATCCGCGACCGCCAAACGCAACATGGCCGGCAAGACGCCGCTGAGCCCGAACGCGGGGGGAGCGAGGAGCGCGGTCGCGGCGAGGCAAGGGCCCCAGCGAGGGTCTTGCACCAACTTCTCGATCTCAAACAGGATAGGTTGGTTCGCCCACGCGACGAGAAACGTCCAGCTTCCGGAAAAGAGCAACAGGGCAGCCAGCACCCCTCCGCCTGTATAACGATCGGAGACCCAACCGCCGAACGCGTACCCACTGCTCATGGCGGCCAAGATCACCCCTATCAATGCGCCCCAGACAAACAACGAACTGCCGAACACCGGCGCCAACAGCCGACTGCCAAGGATTTCCAACGCCATCACCACCGCACCGGTCACAAGGGCGGTCAAGAGCAAAAACCAGCGGGGAATTCCTGGGGTATGAGGAGTCATTGATTGAACGGAAGGGATGGAGAACTCCTTGTCACGCGCGGCACAGCGTCGGATTGTACTCAACGCATTTTCCGGGAGTCAATGAAACCGGATGGGCTCTATGGCTGCTCGGAGCGATCCTGGAATTCGTTGCCCGTGGGTACTCAGATTGCTATACTTATCAACTTAATTACCTAATGCAGTGAGGAGGGGCCATGCACATCAGTGTGATTGGAACAGGCTATGTTGGACTAGTGACAGGTGCCTGCTTTGCCGAATTCGGCGTGAATGTGACCTGTATGGACAACGACGATCGCAGAATCGCGAAGCTCGAAAAAGGAGAGGTTCCTTTCTATGAACCGGGGATTACCGAACTTGTTACCAAGGGAATGAGGGAGGGCCGTCTCGCCTTTACTACCGATATTGCCCAGGCAGTCGACAAGGCGCTCGTGATCTTTATCGCGGTCGGCACACCTCCGAGCGACGATGGATCGGCCAATTTGTCGTTTGTCGATGAGGTAGGCCGAGGCATCGCGCGTCATATGACCGGGTACAAGGTTATCGTGACTAAGTCGACGGTTCCGGTCGGAACGGGAGAAAGGATCCGTGAGGTCATCGCGAAGAATCAAAAACAAGGTATTCGATTCGATGTCGTTTCGAATCCAGAATTTCTTAGGGAAGGATCGGCCATCGAAGACTTCATGCGGCCGAACCGTGTCGTGATAGGGGCGGACAGTGATCAGGCGATCGCCATCATGAAGGACCTCTACCGTCCCCTCTACCTGATTGAAACCCCGATCGTCGTGACAGACGTTCCAACGGCTGAACTCATTAAGTACGCGTCCAATGCATTCTTGGCCACGAAGATTTCGTTTATCAACGAGATCGCCAATCTTTGTGAAAAAGTCGGCGCCGATGTCCAAATGGTGGCGAAAGGGATGGGGCTCGATCATCGGATCGGCTCCAAGTTCCTGCATGCCGGACCGGGATTCGGAGGGTCCTGCTTCCCTAAGGATTTAGCAGCGCTGATACAGACAGGCGAGCGCAATGGCCATCCCATGCAGATTGCCTCCGCTGCTTCACGAGTGAACGAAGCGCAACGTTCGAGGATGCTCACAAAGATTCGTGAAGCTCTTAATGGACTGAAGGGCAAGACGATAGGAATGCTCGGACTCTCGTTCAAGCCGAATACAAATGATCTCCGTGAGGCTCCAGCGTTAGCGATCAGTCGGGAACTTCTTTCAGAGGGTGCTACGGTTCGCGTGTATGATCCTGAAGCTCTGGAAGATGCTTGTCGGATGCTCCCGGAGCTGCAGGCCTGCCGAGACATCTATCATGCAGCCGAAGGAGCCGATGCCCTGGTGATTATGACCGAGTGGAACGTGTTTCGAAACCTGGATTTTGAAAAGTTGAAGTCTGTTATGCGGGTTCCCGTCTTGCTTGATCTCCGAAACGTCTATGATACCGAACGTATCGCGGCTGCCGGTTTCAAACATGTATCGGTGGGGCGTATGACGCAAAGCCCCAAGAGCACTCACTGAGAGAAGTTAAGTCAGCCTCGGCAACTCGGCCTTGGGCTGGTCCTTGGTTTTCGGCTTGTATCCCATTCGATCGAGCACTTTCATGATTCGGGTCTTCAATCGATCATCGGCGTCGGTCAACGCCATGGCCAGCGGTTCGACGGCCGGTTTGCCGATCTTCCGAAGAATCTCGGTTGCGGATTGACGAATTTCGTCCTCTTCGGACACCAGGAGCGGAATGAGCGATGGTACGGAGGGGCCACCGAGTTTGATCAGCGAATCATAGGCCCGTTGGCGCACGTCACCGACATCGTCGTTCAATGCCTCCACCAAGGGATCAACGGCACGCGGATCTTTCAACTCACCCAAGACCTCAGCTGCATACTTCCGATTCAGCCAGTGCGAATCCTTTAGGTCGAGCAACATGGCGTCGGCCTTGGCGGCATTCGGATCTTTAGAACGAATCTTAAAGCTCTTCGCGATCCGCTTGCCGTTTTCTTCCACCACTCGGATTGTAGCGCCGTCTCCCACCCTGATCTTTTTGAGGTCTTCCTGCGCCTCCTCGTCCACGTCCAGCACGACCGTCTTGCCGTCGTAAGCCAGGAGTTCGACCTCGAGCTGTTTGCTCTCGGGGTTGACCGCCACCACTCGCTCTGTCACCAAGTTGAATCCGTCTTTCTTTTCTCCACCTTTCGGAGCGATCTGAATCAGCTTCGGAGCTTCATCCGCCATGGGCATGTATCCTCTATCGGTTTGGGTTATTGCGGTTCGGGTGTCCAGCCGAGACTGGCCAGCACGGCCTCGACGGTTTCCTGGACCATGGTGTTCTCGTCCTCGCGCAGCACCAGCAAGGGTTGAATGGCTTCTTTTGCGCCGAGGCGCGCGAGTGATTCGGCGGCATTCCTACGGACCAGCCAATCCTCATCTTTCAGCGACTCGATCAATGGGCTGACTCCCCGGCGATCGCCGATCTTGCCCAGCGCCTCTGCCGCATGGCGGCGAACCATCCAATTGGAGCCAAGGAGTCCGTCGATCAGCGCCTCGACCGCCCGCACGTCGCCGATCTTCTTCAAGACCCGGGCTGCGTCCTCGCGCAGGGTGCTGTCCATGAGCGCCTCGACGAGCCCAGGCACTGATTGGGGATCGCCGATGCGCTCCAATGCCCATACGGCCGCTGTGCGCACAGCACCGTCTCGGTCCTTGATTGCCTTGACCAGAGGATCGACGGCGCGCCTGTCCCGCAACTTTCCGAGCGCCGAGACCGCCTGTTCTCGGATCGCCCAAGAGTCATCTTGCAGCGCGACGATCATCGGGTCGACGACGGAAGGGCCCATCCGCACGACCGCACTGGTTGCGGCCTCTCGGATCACCGCATCGTCATCGGCCATCAGGTCGATCAACCGGGGAAGTGCCTGTGGGCCGGTCTGGCCGAGGCTCGCGATGGCGTGCTCGCGCAACGCTTCGTTCTCGTCGTACAAGGCTTGTATGAGTTGCTCGACTCGATCGGACGCACCCTGTTCAGTCATTCTCGTGGTCCTCTTCGCGGGATTGGCTTTCCATGGCCGTGATGGCTTCGAGCTTATCGGCGATCAAGCCGGCATTATAGGCCACAAGACCGTCACGATCAGTTCTGAGTCGGTCAAAGAGTTCCTTGTGCGGCCGTAAAACTCCGACTTCCTTGATCTTAGCCAAGGCCTCCATGGCATATACACGTAGCGGGCGGATAGGAATGGCGTCAAGATAGAGCCGAGTCGGGCGTGCATCGCCGATCAATCCAAGGGCCTTGATGGCCAATTCTTTGACACCGGTATCCTTGTCCTGTTCCAGCCGCTTCATCAATGGTTCGACAGATCGCACATCCCCGATCTTCCCCAGTAGGTCGGCTGCCGCTTCGCGCACGAGCCAGTCGTCGTCTTCCAGATACTCGATGAGGATTTCCACGCTCGGACGTCCGATCCCGAGAAGGTCGATGACCGTCGCCATCCGCGCTTCCTCTCGCTCGCCGGCCCCTTCGACTTCCCGCAATGCGTCGAATGTCTTATCGATTCGTTCACGGATTGCGCTCAGCTTCTTCAACGTCTCGACGGCGATATCCCTCACGGCCGACCGACCCATGGCATCGATGAATGCATCGATGGAACGGGGATCCAGTAATTGATCCAGCATCAATGCGGCCGCGACTTGCGCATCCTGGTCTGGATGCTGGAGCATTTCGCATAAGGGAAGGACGGATGTGGGGATTGCTCCGATCAGGTGGGTCAGGACCTGTCTGGTCGTGCCTTCCGGAGTTTTGGGGAGCAATGAAACCAATACCCTAGCCGTGTCTGTGTCGAGCACACCCGCCATCTGTTCAAGTGCCGCTGCCCCCGCATTTCGGACGCTCTCCTCATCATGTTCGAGGAGTGTGACGAGGGCAACTCCGGCATGTGGGTCCTTGATCCGAGCCAGCATTGCCGCCGCTTCCCTCTTCAGGTCGGTAGGCCCGGACCGTAACGCCTCGATGAGCGCCTGAACCGAACGAGGACCGCCGGCTACACAGGCGGCCGTCGCCCGCATACGCCGCCAGTCCTCTTCATGGATCAGTTCCGAAACCAGCGTCTCAATCGTTTCCTTCGGCATGACATTGAGTAACGGAATGGTCTACATCCTAAGGGCTATTTTGTACCAGTCTGAGATCGCCTGCCGGCTCTCCATCCTGCTGACGTCAATGTCTCACGGACGTGAAACAGGAGATTTTCATCGCGCGACTCGTTCAGCAGCGGAAGTAGGGATGGAATGGCCTTCGACCCGAATTTGGCTAATGCGGCCGCCGCGTCAACTCTCGTGAAGATCTGGTTCAGTGCCGAGACGAGCGACGGAATCGCCCTCTCGTCGCCGATCAAGCCTAGGCTCCGCGCCGCCGCGCCTTGCGTGATCACTTCTTCATCCCATTGATCTCCACAGCCAGCCACGGTCTTTGTCCTTTCCGGAGGCCTGATCCCTGTGAGAACCTCGATCAGCGCTGGAACCGCAAGCGGATCGCCGATGCGACCAAACGCTTCGACCGCCAATGTCCGCAAGCCAGGCTCGCGCATCGCCGTCAATAGGTATTCAACCGCTTGCGGATCGCCGATCTCGCCAAGGGCTCGAACGACATCTTCTCGAACCGCCGAGTCTCGATCGTTGAACAACACCGACAACAGCGGTTCCACAGCCCGTTTCGATTTTAACTTCCTCAACGATTCCACCGCATGCAGACGAACGAGCCAATCCTCATGCTGCAACTCTTTCAAGAGGGATGGAATCGCCGCGTCGCCGATGGCGGCCAGAGCGGCAGCCGCTTCCTCACGAACCGCTTTGACCTTGTCTTGAAGCAGGGGGATGAGCGGCTCAACCGCGTCTGCGTTTCGTACCCGCCCCAGCGCCTTGGCAGCGTGCATCCGAACGATCCAGTCGCCGCTGTGCAGCGCTTTGATGAGCGGAGCGAGCACCCGCTCATCAGCAATGGTGGCCAAGATTGCCGACGCTGATTCCTGGACCGAGAGATCAGGTTCAGTGAGGCAGGTTCCCACCGTCTGAACGGCCGCTGCTCCGATCGAGCGCAACGCTTCAATTGCCGCCTCCCGCACGGAACGGTCCTGGTCCCGAAGGAGAGAAACCAGTGGAGCTACCGCACGTGGATCTTTGAAGGTACCGAGCCGGCCGGCCGCTTCACCGCGGATGGCCCAATCCTCGTCCCTGAGTGCCGCGATCTGTTCCATCACTGCGTCGGTCATGCTGGTATCCAGCCGGCCCTTACGAAGACTAGTGGTTCATGTGGGGACGGAATTCGTTGTCGTCACCGAAGAGAAGATATGGTGGATTCGCGCATGCGTGTCGGGGTGCGATCATGCAATGTCGCCGGATGGGCCAAAGCGCCCGGTTTGCCCTAACGGCCGATCAACGCGCAGATTGTCAGCCTGACTTGAGCTGATTTCCACCACTTCATCAGGAGGCGTCCATCCCAACTTTTCCAACGTATCGAGGGTAATCTGCTTCAAGGCGTCTTTTGCCGTCAGTCGAACGGATGCGTAAGAAAGCACGCGTTCCTTTTCAGCCTCGACTTCAGATGCTTTGGGGTCATAGAGGAAGGCAATCAACGGTTCGATAGCGGCATCTCCGATCACCGCCAGAGCTGCCGCGGCCTTTTCTCGCAAGACCCCATCTTTCAACAACATGATCAAATCCGGAATCACCCGGGGATCACGAAATTGACCGAGAGCAGTGGCAGCGGCTTCTTTGATGAAGGCATCTTCGCTGACGATGCACCCGGGTGTCGGCGAGCCCTCCTGCTTGATGCCTTTCCCCTTCAAGGCGTCCAACACGGCTGGAAGGGCGCGCGAATCGCCGATCATGCCGAGTGAAGCAATGGCATGGCGCTTCACCGCTCCGTCTTTCATGGCTTCTACCAGCGCACCGATCGCTCGGGAGTCGCCGATCATGCCTAACGCGATGGTCGCATCTTCGCGAACGGCTCGGTCAGGGTCCTTCAAGGCGGCGATCAAGGCGTCCACGACCTTTGCGTCCCGTACCCAGGACCTGCCGATTTGATAGTCGGTGGTCATCCCGCCCAACGCACGGGCCGCGTGACATCGAACGACAAAGTCTTTGTCCTTGAGACTTTCAATCAACGGATCGACCGAGGGATGGCCGATGTAAACCAGCGCCGTTCCGGCCGTCTCGCGCACGATTTTAGAAGAATCACGAAACAGCTTGATCAGGGCCGGAATGGCTTTCGGATCGGCGATCCTGCCCAAAGCTTCCGCTGCTGCGCTCTTGACGGCCCCGTCCCGGTCGCGACAAGCACCGATCAGCGCGTCGACGGCTCTTGAGTCCTTGATCTTGCCGGCCGCCTTGGCGGCGTGTTCGCGTATGCGCCAACGCTCGTCTTTCACGGCGGCCATCAGGCGATCGAGCACGATCGGACCCATCTTCGCCGTGGCATCGACCGCCTGATCGCGAACTTCCATGATGGAATCGTTGAAAAGACCGATCAGAGCTTCGACTGCTTTCTGCCCGCCGATTTTCGCCACGCCGCAGCCGGCATGGGCCCGGACGGACCAGAAATCGTCATTGCAGGCGCTGATCAGCGCCTGCAAGGTGGCCGGATCGCCCATGTCGGCAAGCATCCTTGCCGCCTCCTCACGGGTGGCATCGTCCACATCTTCAAGCGCTTCTAAAAGATCTTCCAGTACGTCAGCCATCGTTTGGTTTCTGGTCGTAATAGGCGTCGCGTTGCCCGCCATGTGGGTACATGCGTTTGCACGACACCACCAAAGTCTGTGTTCCACGGCCTTCGATACATTGATCCAAGGATTTTGAAAAGTCGAGAGTGCCGTTGAGAGTTACTGTGAAAGGAAAGTCGAACGTAAAGCTGATGAATTTATATTTACCCGGCTTCAACCGTAGTTCCCGAAGCTCGGATGTCTTGGGCGCATCGAGTGACTCGGGGTCGGAATTCCAGATGGAGGGTGTCACGCCTGGTACTTGCCACCAGGAAGTCGGGACCAGCTTCGTGGCATCGATGGTAATTCCGTATTCTCTGAGATGAGCGGCCGGCGGGTCTCCCGCAAACCCTTCTTCAGAACCAGGTACAACCAGGAGACTTGTCAGCACCCAGACGAATATCGGGAGCGAACAGCGTCGTATGGGGTCAGTGCAGCGCATGGATGTCTAGTGTTTCTTGAGAGGCCGTACGGTCGGGGTGGCCGCGGCGGTTTGGAAGATTTCTTCTACAGCCTTACTCTCCCATTCCGTGTGAGTCTCCAGCCCCAGGATTTTCATCACAGTGGCTCCGGTATCGATGATGGACACCGACTGACGAATGAGTTGGCCATGTTTTATTCCGGCTCCCGAGACGATCCAGGGAACGACCGGCGAATCAGTCGTAGGGGCCTCGGCGCCGGGGTCTGTTCCTTTTTCGCTGAGAGCGGTGACGACGACGGCGGTTCGGTTTAAGAGTGAGTACTCCTTGAAGAGGTCCAGGACAGACTTCATTGCGCCATCGACCGTTCGTAACGCCTCGCGATACTCTTTAGAGTTCCACCCGTGGGTCACTCCGGCCCTCCCTGCTTCCGGAAGGTGAACCACCAGCAAATGAGGCAAGGAGGGAATCGCGTGCCCATATCCGTGTCCGCTGGTCGCCTTCTGGAGATACTGCTGGATATAGGCGACGAGTTTCTGTGAGCCGCACTCGGGCCGCAATGCTCCGCAGAGTTGATAGTCGGTGTAGGGTTCCGGTTTGGCGAGCTGATACAGGGACTCATCCATGTAAAAGATGGCACTGTCGCGGCCTCCGCTTAAATCCAGGTAGTCGAATAGGCTGGGATAGCGAGGATAGCCTCGGCTGAATTCGAAGAAATTCCAGGTAATCCCATGTTTCTCCACCGGCATGCCGGTCACCAGTGATGCCATTGTGGGCAGTCGTAGGGCCGGCTTGACTCCGCTCGCGGACCAGGTCACCGACCCTTCCTTGATGAGCCTGCTCAGGACCGACATCGTGCCGCCCTTGACCGATTCTTGACCGAATCCCTCCAAGACAAAGAGGATGACATGTTCGGTGACAGAACCGGAGGGAGCCGTTCCCTTCCCAATCGGGGAAGCCGCATCGACAGGCGCTTGGACCCCGGCTTCAAGCAGGATGGTCAGGAGGCCGACAAGGATCGACCGAAGATACTGTGAGCGTTGTGTCATAACGAAGTGTCACCCGCATGTAACCGACAAGTAAGAAATGGTACCCTAACATGCAAATTTTCCGGAAGGCAAGGTGGGGGAAGGCACCCGGCAATTACTGGCGGGACCGTCTTCCGGATGCTATGCTGAAACTGCTGACCGTTTCCATCCATGCTCAGGGGTGAGAAGGGGTAGGCGATGTCCGGTCGATTATTCCATCAACTGCCACTTCCCTGGTTTCTGCGACCTCATAAATCATGTCGACCCAATGCTCTTTTTCTCGCGCTCGCGGCGTTAATAGCCGCTGTCCCTGCATTCGCTGAAATCAGGGTCGTCAATACCCAAGGTGAACATCGCATGGGGAACCGAGACACCAGGGAAGACGCGATCAGACTTGCCACCGAGGCGGCCAAACGGAACGCACTCGAACAAGTTGCCACCTATATCGAGAGCATCACGGTCGTTCATGATATGGATGTCACCAAAGACGAAATCCGATCCTATACGGCGGGGTTGGTGCTGGTGCTCAATCAACAGGTCGCCACGACGCTGGACGGCGAGGTTGTGGTCGTGAAAGTGAATCTTCTCGCGCAGATGGATACGGACGAAGTAGCGCGGGCGATTGCCGCGCTTCGCGAAAACGAAGACGCCCGTGTTCAATTAGCTGCGCTGAAACAAGAAAATGAACAGCTGCAAGAGGAACTCAATACCGTCAATCAGACTCTGGGCAATGCGGTAACAGCGGATCAGGTTCAGCAGGCAGCTCAAAAACGCAAGGAGATTCTCAATCGTGTGCAGTCGAACGCGATGGTGTCGCAAGCCTGGACGAATTGGGTGCTCGTCTCGCCGGTCGGCATCCCTCAAGGTCTGCTGAATAGCGCCAACGGTCTTTCTCCGACCAACCCGCACGTCGCAATTGCGCAGCAGATCATCGCGTACAGACAGCCACTGGGTCCCAGGCAACCTCCTTTACCTGGAAGCATGAAGCCGCAGATGCCTAGACACGAGCTTGTTCCGCCTCCTGGAGTATCGAGTGCGCCTCGTCCATTAAATGAAGGCATTCATCGCTCGCCTAAATCGCAGCAGAGAGGCGTTGATGGAGGATCTCGTTGAGGAACAACGCTGAACTTTTCGCCGTCATGGTAGGCCTCTGGCTCGGCGGAGTGGTGCTTCTCACCGCCGCACAAGCCGCTGAAGTCGGCCAAGGCTCATATGCTTCAGACCAATATTGGATCGGCAGAGGCCAGGGCGATTTAGCCAAAGGCAAGGTCGTGTGCCGGCGTGTGTCGGAGCTTTCGGCTCGAACCGATCTGGCCAAACAAATTCGTGTATTGGTCAAGGAACACATGACTGATCGTGTCCGCGAACGATCGGGGCGCGAGAGCGAGCAGGATATTGAGCTGACTCGCGAGGAAATCGTTCAGGAATATTTACAAGATGTGAAAATCATCGACCACCGGATTGATGAAGAGAATAAGATTTGTACGGCTACCGCTGTGATGCCGAAGAGTCGGATAGAGCCCAGGCCGTCTGATATTTCCGACCCCATACGACCGTCACCCGCTAACCAGTAGGACCACGCTCAGGGGTAACTGTTCGTAGCCGCCCAGTCAGCGATCAGCTCTCAGTCGTCATTGCTTAACTCTTCATTGACAGGCGTGATGGTATCGTATACGATACCATCAATGCCCGTCCCGAAGATTGTGATTGATACCAACGTCTTTGTCTCGGCTTTGCGATCACAACATGGTGCATCCTACAAACTCGTACTGTTGGTGGGGAGCGGAAAATTCGAAGTCAGCCTTTCGGCCCCACTCGTGTTCGAGTACGAGGATGCCGGGAAACGGCTCGTCGGTAGAAAGAGTGGATTAAAGCCCAGCGATATCGATGATATCCTGGATTACGTCTGCTCGGTCGCTCATCGAAAGACCGTCTACTATCTGTGGCGGCCGTTTTTGCAGGATCCTAAAGATGACATGGTCTTGGAGTTGGCTGTCGCGGCGGGTTCCGACATTATTGTTACCTACAACAAGAACGATTTTTGCGGTGTCGAGCAATTTGGGGTTCGCGTGATGACCGCGCAAGAGTTCCTTCTGGAGATAGGAGAGTTGCCATGAGTACGATCAGTCTTCGCTTGCCCGACTCACTTCACAAGCAAGTCCGCAAACTAGCTGTACAAGAGAGCGTGTCGATCAATCAATTGATTACGCTGGCTCTGGCCGAAAAACTCTCGGCACTCGTGACCGAAGAGTATCTCGACGCACGTGCCGCACGCGGGAGCCGCAAGAAATTCGAGCGTGCAATGGCGAAAGTGCCCAAAGTGAAACCGGGCGCGCCTGACCGGCTTTCAGCCTAGAAGGATGGGAGAGGCTTCTATCCTGGTTCGACTGCTCTGACAGGGCTGGCGCGCGTGACATCGCGCTCTTGTCAATCGGCATCTGTTCGTCACGGACGATCATGTCAAAGCGCGGACGCAGGGGGGTAGGCCCCCTGCGTCCGAAAATCACTCAAATGATCAAATCCTCAATACTGATCCGCATTTATGCCGCCGCGTACACACCAGACGAAAAAGAAGGTGGTGGAGGACTTATGGCCAACGCCCACGTTGCCATTGAGGAAGTTCACGACCCACGCGAAGGTCGTGGGAGCATCGGAGTTCGTGGTAGCCGACCAATAGACGTCCGATTGGACTCCGGTAAAGACGTTCGCTGGGACAAAGGGTGCCGGCAGCGTGGGATCTTGGACGCTCTTCAGTTCGACCACAGAAGGTAGCCGCCAGCCCATCGTGCCCCCGACATTCTTAACGAGACAACCTCGTTTCGCAGTATCCCAGATTTGGAACGTGGCATCCGGCGCCTGTTCCCACACCAACCCGGTGTTCTTGTCCAGCACGGCGCCGGGGAAAGCCGTGACAAACCGCTGCGCCGCCGGGAGGTTCTTATCCCGGATTCCGCAGTAGACAATGCAGGCCAAAAACCACTTCCGGAAACACCTTGATAGTCAATGCCTTCAGTTGCCAATTTTGAACTGCGCCGCAGTTGAACGTG